>NZ_VPED01000034.1:0-35626 GCF_013417335.1 Acinetobacter sp. YH16031 | reverse complement strand
CTCATGAAATACGGTATTCTGATGTGACAAAACCTGAATCCTGGTCGTTAAAGTGTTTGTTTGCACTCATATTTTAACTGTTAGGACTCAGGTTTTTTTATTTAAAGCAAACTATGGGACAGCAGTGACCTTCGGGTGCTTTTTTTATTGTGGCCTTAACGCAGCCTAAGCTTATTTTGTAAAACAGGACTACAGAGTAAAATCCCACAAAAAATCAGCCCTAGTCCGAGCAGGCTATAGAGATCCGGAACTTCCTGCCAGAATAAATAGCCCCATAAGCCAGCGAAGAAAATCGCAATATAGTTCACTGGTCCAATCTGACCAGCAGGTGCCAGTTTATAAGCATTGGATAGAAATAACTGGCTGGTATTTGCCAATAAACCGGCTGCAATTAAATAACCGAGTTCAGTCAGGGTATAAGGACGCCAATGCCAGAACATTGGAATCATGGAAATCAGGGTGCCGATCAGACAGAAATAAAACACAATTCGTTCTGGTGGTTCAGTTTGGGTCAATGCGCGAACCGTGACAAAAGCCATAGCAGCCAAGAAGCTGGCACTCAAGCCAATCACAGACATTAGGTTAAATAAACCGGAATCAGGCTTAGCTACGCACAACACGCCAATAAAACCGATCGCAGCAGCCAGTAACATGCTTTGAGTGACTTTTTCTTTTAGAAACAGCCAAGCAATCAATGGAATAAAAATCGGTGAGGAATAGGTGAAGACCATGGCATTGGAGAGCTTTAAATGTGCAATGGCATAGAAAAAGCCATACATCGCCGTCAGACCTGCGACAGAACGCCAGGTGTGCATCCAGAGTTTTTCAGTTTTAAAAAAGCTAATGCCTTTATTGAAGATTAAAGGAAGAAAAATAAACAGGCCGACAAAATTCCGGAAAAATACCACAGTGGCATTGTCAACGGTGTGTGAGGCGAAGCGGATACAGACGCCCATGACTGAAAACAAAAAAGCGGAACAGGTCAGAAAGACAATTGCCTTAACCAGATGCGAGGGAGAGGCTACACTCATGAGGGAACTTAGCTAGAAAATCTGTGGATATTCTAGCTGAAAATCCCTAACTCATTCTGACTATTGTGCCAGTTGTGCTTCGAGTAACTTGATTTGTTCCTCTTTGAGTTTAATCAGCTCATCCGCATCACTATGCTGTTGCTTCAGGCTTTTTTCCTGCTCATTGAGCTGTTGCTGAATATCTTCCAGTTTGGCAATTTCTTCTTTCGCCAAAGTGGCATTTTCAGTGACTTCTTCTCTTATAATAGAGGCATCGACCAAGACATTTTCAGAAGTAGGCACAATTTCTTCCGGTTCAGGTTCTGCTTTAGGTGCGGCTTGTGTCACCGGTGCGTGCATCAAGTCACCCTGATGTGCCGGTAATGTTTCATTTTGCGTGAGAAAAAACTGTGTAATTATTAAAACAGCAATAATCACAACAATTAATCCACTCACTATTCCCCATAAAAGTTTAGGATTTTGTCGATGATCTAGAGTCATTTAGGTTCCCGAAATTATTCTTTTGGCTGACGGGGTTTAAACTGAATCACACCAATTTCATCCGGAACGGTTGGTGACTCAGGTTCCTCGATATGGGTAGGACGGTTTTCTTCATACCCACATTCGATACATTCAATCCATTCAGCTTCACCAGAGGTCAGCATAACGATCCGATCCAACGCCTGACATTTAGGACATTTTGCGCCTGCAATGAAACGACGTTTGATAGCCATTATACTCACCCTGTGATTTACTTAAAAACGTAGTTTAAGCGTTTTTAGAGCGGTTCGTCCAACCTTGATGACGTAACAAAGCATCTATTTTTGGCTCGCGTCCGCGGAAATTGATAAATGCGTCAAGTGCTGTATCTTTTCCGCCAACTGCTAGAATTTTTTGTCTAAACTGTTTTCCAGTTTCAGTGTTAAAAATTCCTTCTTCTTCGAAGCGATCGAAGGCATCACTGGCCAAAACTTCTGCCCATTTATAAGAATAATAGCCCGCTGCATATCCACCCGCGAAGATATGACTGAAGCTGTGCTGGAATCGGTTATATGCTGTAGTAGGTAAAACGGCATATTTTTCACGAATTTCGTTCAAGGTTGCCTGAATCTGTTCAGCATTCAATGCCGGATTGGCACGGTGAATGGTCAGGTCGAATAAAGCAAATTCCAGCTGACGCAAAGTTTGCATACCGGACTGGAAGAAACGGGCATCCAGTAAGGCTTTTAACAAGTCAGCAGGTAAGACTTCCTTGGTTTCGATATGTTCGCTGAGCAGGTTTAAACTGTCCTGATCCCAGGCCCAGAACTCCATAAACTGGCTTGGTAGTTCGACAGCATCCCAATCCACGCCATGTGTACCAGCCACGGCAATATTGTCCACTTCTGTCAGCATATGATGCAGACCGTGACCAAACTCATGGAACAGGGTAATCACTTCATCATGAGTCAGTAGTGCAGGGCGGTTACCAACTGGTGGAGTAAAGTTTGCCACCATGTAACAGATCGGTTTTTGCAGACCTTCAGCAATTTGCATGCGTGAACGGAAGCCGCTCATCCAGGCACCGCCACGTTTGCCCTGACGTGCATAGAGATCGAAATAGAAACCGCCAATCACTTCGCCTTGGTCTTCTAGTTCAAAATAACGTGCATCTGGATGCCAGACAGGCGCTTCACGTTCAACCACCTGAATGTCATATAAACGTTTCAGGATATTGAACAGACCTTGCAGAATTTTTGGAGCCGGGAAATAGGGTTTTAGCGATTCCTGAGACAGATTAAACTGCTGCATTTTCAGCTTTTCAGAATAGTAACTGCTGTCCCAAGGTTTTAATTCAGTAATACCATCTTCAGCAGCAATCGCTTTCAGTTCAGCCACTTCCTGTTCAGCAGGCGCACGGGCATGTTCCGCCAGATCACGCAGGAATTCATCCACAGCTTCGACATTTGGCGCCATTTTGCTGGCCAGTGAATATTCGGCATAATTATTAAAGCCTAATAGTGCTGCCATTTCCTGACGTAGTTTCAGGATTTCTTCCATGATGGCAGTATTGTCAAACTCAGTCTGTTCTGACTGATCTGACGCGCGTGTGGTATAGGCTTTATAGAGTTCTTCACGCAGGCCACGATCTTCGGCATGAGTCATAATGGCCAGATAAGACGGGAAATCTAAAGTGGCAACCGGCTGATCCAGTTCACGTTGCTGGCCATATTGTTTTAAGAGTTCAATATTACTTTCAGACAGCCCTGCTAACTCTTCTTCCTTAAGCGGTCTGAAATAAGCTTGAGTTGCATCCAGTACATGATTGGAGAAATCTGAGGAAAGTTGTGACAAACGTGCAGAAATTTCTGCATAGCGTTTTTTTGCTTCACCCTCTAGGGCCACACCTGACAATTTAAAGTCACGTAGCGCCAGTTTAATTGCACTTTGCTGAGCTTCCGGCAGTTCATTGAAGACCGGTGCATCCTGTACATGCTGATAGGTTTGATATAGCGCCGTATGCTGGCCCAACTGGGTATAGTAATCACTTAGACCCGGTAATAATGCCTGATAGACATCACGGGTTTCACTATTATTCATGACTGCGTTGAGATGCGACAAAACACCCCAGGACTCGCTCATATTATTTTCTAGCGTATCAACCTGTTTCAGGACCGCAAGTTGTTCCTGGACAGTATCAGGTGTCTGGTTCAGTTCATTTAGAAATTGCAAACCTTGCTGAATGCAGTTTTCAATTTTTTGTTTAAGATCTGCCAGCGTAATCTGATCGAATTGTGGAACGGGTAAAGTTGCTTTTTCTAATGTCATGTCGTTTCTGCCGAAGTCATTTCCTGTGTTAAATCTAGATGTAGGGCTTATTGGCAGGGAAATCAAGCATACGACGGTATTATTTATTCGACTTCAGACTGGATCCTGATCTCTTCAATCTCATGCACACTGCTGCCTAAATTACTTGTTGTAAGCCTAAGCTGTAGTTCAACGGGTTTATTTTGATAAAGCAGAAACTCAGAAGCAGATAACTCCATAACCGGTAAATGTCTATATTCTGTGTCAAAGGCATAAGAGATATGATTTCGAACACCTTTGAATTTCCCAGCCTGAGTAGTAATCGAAATACTGTTAGTTTCGCCTGTCAGCTTCGTATAAAGATAGGGTGGATAGGTGGTCAGATTAATCCAAAGTGCTGAGATCATGACCGAAGGAAAGATAAAAAGACTATAAAATTTGGGGCACTTTCTGAAATTACGCCAATGATAAGGTGGAAACCATAAACCATGCTGTTTGAGTCTGAAAAAATACAGCAATATCCCAATACATATGACACAGCTTATAATCAATGCAAAATACTTCGTATGTGGCGTTGCTACAAAATTAAAATACTTGAGCGCAATAAAGCCACTGAGGATCAAAATCGTAAAAATTAGAATCGCATAGATATGCAAATGTTGTTTATTATTTGATGCAATAAGCATGGTATTTTTTTAATCTTTATTTAACTGAATTATAAAATAAAAAGAGCGCCGTAGCGCTCTTTTTTTGATCATCAAAAATTATTCAGTCTTGGCTTTTGCATTCGACTTTTTCTTTTTGATCTTGGCTTTTTTCTTTACTTTATCTTTAGCCTTTGCTTCAGACTTTCCTGCAGATTTTTTAGCAGGCTTTTTGCTGTAGGAACTGGGCTTGGATTTGTCTTTTTTGCGTCGTATGGGCTGTTCTCCATCATCACTGGGCTGGGCTTTTTGCGCACGCTCATGATTATTGAAGACTTCCTCTTTTGCTTCCGGACGTGGTGCAGGTTTTTTTTCTGCGACACGTGGAGCACGGGCGCGAATTGGACGACCCGCATGAGTCAGTTGCTGGATCAATTCAAAGTCAATTTTGCGTTCTTCCAGATTGACTCCAGCGACCTTGATCTTGACTTCATCACCCAGACCAAAGATCTGGCCACGGTTCTGGCCGACCAGACTCTGGCTGCTTTGATCAAAGACAAAGAAGTCATCGCCCAACTGGCTAACATGCACCATACCATCGACATAGAGGTCTTTCAGCGTGACAAACAAACCAAATTCAGCTGTTGCACTGATAATGCCGACAAACTCTTCACCTAAATGCTGCTGCATATAGTGACATTTCAGCCAGGTCGTTACAGAGCGGGATGCTTCATCAGCACGGCGCTCTGTTGCTGAGAAATGCTCACCGGCATCATCTAAAGATGCACCTGAAATTGGATATGGCTTTTTACTCAAATGAGCTTTGATGGCACGATGTAATAACAGATCCGGATAACGGCGAATTGGAGAAGTGAAGTGTGTATACGCTTCATAAGCCAGACCAAAGTGACCGGCATTGTCGGCACCGTAATAGGCCTGCATCATGGAGCGTAATAACACGGCATGAATACTTGGTGCATCAATCCGGTCTTTGGTCGCTTCAATCACTGCCTGATAATCGGCCTGGGTTGGCTGTTCCGGGAATGGCAGACCCAGCAGCTTCACGAAATCACGAACTTTCTGGATACGTGAGAACTCTGGTGGTTGATGCACACGGTATAGCATCGGTATTTCATTTTTTAATGCATATTCAGCTGCTGCAACGTTGGCCAGCAACATACATTCTTCAATCAGCTTGTGCACATCATTACGGGTTCGTGGCAGAATCTCATTGATACCACCCAGCTCATCGAAAGTCATATAGGTTTCAATGGTTTCGAATTCCATTGCATTACGTTCAGCACGTAAGCCTTTTAGAATCTGATACAACTGGAACAGGGTATTTAGTGATTTACGTACACTACGATCTTCAGTGATTGCTGTGCTATCACCTTCAAAATACTTCGCGACCTGGTCATAAGTCAGACGTGCCTTGGAATGCATCACCGAAGGATAGAATTCATACCCGGTCACTCGACCAGCACGTGACAATTTCAGGTCACAAACCATGCACAGGCGATCGACATTCGGATTTAATGAACACAGGCCATTAGAGAGTGCTTCAGGCAACATTGGTAAAACGAAGTGCGGGAAATACACGGATGTCCCGCGCTCTTGAGCTTCATCATCCAGTGGTTTGCCTGGACGTACATAATGGCTCACGTCAGCAATCGCTACGACCACACGATAACCACCGCCCGGACGTTTTTCTGCATAGACCGCATCATCAAAGTCACGTGCATCTTCACCGTCAATGGTGACAAGCGCTAAATCACGTAGATCGACACGGCCGTCACGGTCTTTGGCAGAAGGCTCTTTAAAGCTTTCCGCTTCTTTCAAGACTTCTTCAGGGAATTCATATGGCAGGCCATATTCCAGAATAGTCTGTGGAATGATGATTTCGGTATCGGCTTTGTCTGCCATCGACTGCACAATATGGCCAGTCGCAAATTCTTCTTTAGTCGGGTAGGTGTCAATTGCCACGCGGATTGAATCGCCAACTTTGACCTTAGCATGCTCGATCAGCTCTTTTTCTAGAGTAATAGGCTGATGTGCATTTGGATGGGCTGGCTGAACAAAGTATTCGCCTTCATATTCAGACACTTTCCCAATGATCTGTTTGACACGATGCTGCAAGACTTCGGTAATAAAGCCCCAGGCTTTGCCTTTGCGGTCTACTGAGGTCTGACGGACTTTGACACGGTCACCGTTAAAGACCTGACGCAATTCACGCTCAGGTAAGAGCAGGTCATCTTCACCTGAAATATTGGCTGTGCCGCTTCCCTTGGAGTTGATATACACCGTTGCTTCATGCTCAGGCTGTTCCGCCGCGATCTGGAACTTGTAACCGTCTTTCATCAATTGCCCGTCACGTACCATCGCAATCAGACGATGGCTCAGGGCATCAATACTTTTTTGATCGGCAATTTCAAAATATTCCACCAGGTCGGCATGGGACAGGGCAGTTTTTTCTTCTATAGTTTCGAGAATCAGGGTACGGCTTGGAATAGGGTTGTCATAACGTTCGGCTTCAGCTTTTGCTTCAGGATCGACCCAATTTTTCATCATATCTTTAAAGTGTCCTTGGAGATAGGTTTAGCATAAGTCATGTCAGTGCAGACTGCACGTAAATGATTGCAATAATCTGTTTAAGTTTTCGATTTTTGGCTAATTTTAGATAACTGGAAATTTATCGGGTTTTTTCAGGACTTAAATGACTAAAAACAGGGAAATTGTTTAAAAAGTATTTAAACGAGCAAAAATATGCAGTTTTTTTTCAAGCTGTGCTTGCAGTGCTATGCCGAAATTTGTATTATGGCGGCACGTTACGGTGAGATGGGTGAGTGGCTGAAACCACGTCCCTGCTAAGGACGCATACGGGCAACTGTATCGAGGGTTCGAATCCCTCTCTCACCGCCACTTTACTTATGTCGCGCTCATAGCTCAGCTGGATAGAGCACTTGGCTACGAACTAAGGGGTCGGGAGTTCGAATCTCTCTGAGCGCACCAATAAGTAAACCGGAAAATAACGCAGTCTAATAAAGACGACACAAGTTACGCGCTCATAGCTCAGCTGGATAGAGCACTTGGCTACGAACTAAGGGGTCGGGAGTTCGAATCTCTCTGAGCGCACCAACTTGAACAATGAACCGCACATGTTGCGGTTTTTTTGTGCCTAAAATTTACAGAATCCGCCTGAATCACATGCTAAAAATAAATCCTAGATGACTCAATAAAAATAAGGGCAGCGTAATGAGAAAAATTATTGTCCAGGAATTTCTGACTCTAGATGGTGTAATGCAGGCACCCGGCGGCCCGGAAGAAGATACATCTGGTGGCTTTCAATATGGTGGCTGGGTGGCGCCGTATTTTAGTGCTGAACCCGATGCAGCATTTGATCGCATCATGCAAAAATGGATGCAGTCCACCGATATTCTGATTGGTAAGAATACCTTTCAGATTTTTGAGCCTTACTGGCCGAAGCATGCTGAAGACTGGCCAGGAATTAATGAAGTGAATAAATATGTGCTATCTACCAGTCTAGAGCGCTCGGACTGGCAAAATACGATCTTTCTAAAAAGTATCGATGAGATCATTAACCTGAAGGCTTCAGGGGAGGGGAATATTCGGGTGTATGGCAGTGCTGCAGTGGTACAGGCGCTTTTTAAACATGATCTTGTGGATGAACTCTATTTAATGACCTTTCCTATAATATTGGGCAAAGGAAAACGTCTATTTGCTGAAGACTCTATGCCAGCAGCATTTGCACTGACAGATCATCAAGTGACTTCAAATGGCGTGGTATTGAGCTGTTATCAGCGGGCAGGCAAGGTTAAAACTGGCCTGGTTGGAGAATAGCTCTATTAGGCTGTGAGCAAATGAATATGAGGTAACTGAAAGATTAATTTAGCTAATCCTGAAATCTCGCCAAGTCTGGGTTATTGTTTTTAACTCTAAATCCGCAGGAATTTTCATTAAAAAAACTGAAATATTGCAGTATCGTTTAATTACTGTACGTTCGGTTGTGATTTTATTAAAAAACACTTAACAAGTGCTGAAAACTCTATATAATGCACCCCATCAAGACGTCGCGCTCATAGCTCAGCTGGATAGAGCACTTGGCTACGAACTAAGGGGTCGGGAGTTCGAATCTCTCTGAGCGCACCAATCTTGATAAAGAATTCTGAAAAAACCGCACATTGATGCGGTTTTTTTACGTCTTCAGTTTTTTAATTTTTCATATAAAAAACCAATAATTAGAAATAAACTTAAGATTTTAATTTTTGCTGTACTTTTAAGGCATAGACGGTATTGCCACCAACTGCCGGCAACATGTCATGATAGGGAAGGCTGCGCATGGCTTTCAGTAAAAAAGGCGCCTGATCATGAATTTTCATGGAACTGGTGATCTGGAATAGCGTTCCCTGAGATTGTGGCAAAAGCTTCATTCCACCTCGTACAAATTTTAAATCTCCGCCATTGGCATAGAACTGGTTTTGTAAGGTATTTGGCTGTTCAAAACGCATTTTAAAATTAAAGGGAATCTGAATGACGCCCAAGCCGACTGATACCTTGTAGTTGGCATCAATACTTTGCGGATCGACTGGGTTCAGTTCCACTTTTTTGATTTGTCGCGGAAAGAGTTTTTGGCTGGCCTGAGCCGATAACCAGGGCTGCAACTTCTCAGTTGGATGCGAGAAATATTGATAGGTAGTACTGAATCTTAGATTTTCTGAACCTTTACCGGCCTTGACCTGATAATTCGGCAAAATAAAACTGACGGGCTGTCCTGATTTTTGACTAAGCTGGGCAATTTTCTGGGTTTGCTGATTGCTGAGTTGGACTTGAGGCACTGCCGTATTTAAAGCTGTAGCAGCAGGATATTTAAAACGTTGCTGTAAAGCTTCAATCAGAAAGGCATTGGTGCCGGCGGGAATACCAAGTTTGGCTTCAGGCAGGGCATTTAGAATCTTGCTAAACAGAAAACCTTGTGGCTGGTTCAGATCGCCCCATTGCGTCACCGTCACTAAGGTTCTATTGGGACTCAGTGCAAACCATTCCAGCTTTCCGGCCCCATAGGGAATTGGCGCGTCCAGAATTAGTGTGCTGATACTGTTATTTTCCAGATGATGCTGCATCACCACAGTTTCTTTAAAATTTAAGACTGGAATTGGGGTAGGAATATGCACCTGATATTTGACTTGTTGAATGCTACCTTGCTGTTCAATCACTTTGGCGGATTTCAGGGTCGGAAACAGGCCGACATAATTCGGATAATGTTGCAGTAATTTTTCGACTTGTGCTTCGGATGCAGGCAAGACTACAGCCGCACTATAAAACTGGGATTTGCTGCTAGAAGCCGTTTTAAAAGTCGGTAGATGGGTTTTGCCGGCGGGATGCGCATAAATCAGGATACGCTCGCCAGTGAGTTCAGCCAGTTGCTGAGAATTGCCTTGAAATACATCAAGACTACTTGGCAGATTAGGAGTCCATGGTGTTATTTTTGCGAAAGCTGGTGAGATTGCAAATAAGGTACTACTCATCAGCAAATAGGGGATCAATCCTTTCATCCAATATCCTATTGTGTGTTTTTTGTTTTAATCATGATTTATTTAAAACTAAATTCAGTTATTTCCAAAGCAAAGTTATGTAATTGATAGCATAAGCCATGAGTTTTAAGCATATTTTGATATAGTATGGATCAGGATTTTATATTTTTGATGTAATGCTATGACTGAGTCAGCACCGACTTTATCCACCCGTTATTATCTTACTTTAGAAGAATCTCAGGATGGATTTGCTCTGGCCACTTTTGGCAAAAAACAGATTTCACGCTTTCTGACGCCTTTGGTTAGCATCGGGATTATTATCTGGGGCTTCTCAATGGACCTGAATGGGGTTGGCCGTTATTATGTGGCATTGGGTGCCTTCTTCCTGATTTTACAGGGCATCATGCGCTACTGGTTCCTGCCGATGATGTTTAAGCGCCAGTTTGTAAAATATCAGTTTGGAAAAAGTGAACAAGGCATTGACCTGTTTCAGGACTATGCAGAAATTTTCAATAACGGACGTAGCAAGGTCGTGCATTATAATGAAGTACAAAGTTTTGCTATCGGCAAGCTGACCTATATGCTGGAACTGAAAAACCGTACAGTGGTGATTGTGCCAAAACGTGCCTTTAAAGATGGTACTGAGCAAAGCATTTTCGAAAATACCTTCAAGAAATAAGACAGATCAAGAACAGGAAAGAGATCATGAGTACACGCCCATCAAAAATTGTTTGTGTCGGTCGCAGTTATGCTGACCATGCCAAAGAGCTTGGAAATGCGGTACCTGATCGTCCTGTGCTGTTTATCAAGCCACCGAGTGCTTTGACATCACTGGATGCTGGTATTGAATGGAATCCGGACTGGGGTAACTGTCATTATGAGTGTGAACTAAGTTTGCGTATTGACCGTACCTTAAGCAAGGAAAATGATCCTGCCAAAGTTTTGCAGGCAATTGGTGCTGTGACTTTAGGTCTGGATTTGACCTTACGTGATCTGCAGGATGACCTTAAGAAAAAAGGTCAACCTTGGGAACGGGCCAAAGCTTTTGATGGTTCTTGTATACTCGCAGACTGGGTGCCAGTAAGTGATGTGATTGCTGACTGGAAAGATGTGCACTATACGCTGGAGATCAATGATGAGCTGCGTCAAAAAGGCGATACAGCTTTATTGATTTTTGATATTGCAACTTTATTGGCAGACATTAGTCAGGTATTTACACTGGAAGAAGGTGATGTAGTGATGACCGGTACACCAGCAGGGGTGGCAGCCTTGCAATCTGGTGATCAATTGAAAATGACCCTAAAAGGCCAAAATCAGGATTATGTCTGGACGACATTTGTAAAGTAAGACCGGATTTTTGAGATCAAGGAGCCGAAGGGCTCCTTTATTTTGTTTAGAAAAGTGTAATGAGCAAGGGATAATTTATCAGACTGATCAGGCACGGTTGCCATTCAGTTTCTAGATATAAATTGGATAGCGTCTAAATCGTTTTTTACGCATCACGAATATTGCCTGAATCCCCCCATCGTATGTCTATTTTGATGTTATATCTTCTACTTCTAACAGTTTTAGTATGTAGCGGCTCCAATCAAGAACGGGAATATATTTGAATCATCGTCAGGCACTAGATGTCAAAGCATCTGCCATCATGTTTGTACTGTGTATGTTGTGGGGTTTGCAGCAGGTCGTACTGAAGTGGGCGGCCAGTGATATTTCTGCCCTGATGCAAATTGCATTACGTTCAGCCTTATCTGCACTTATGGTTTATCCTTTAATTCAGCAGAGTGTACGCCGTCAGCTTTGGAATGCACGATACTTATCTGCGGGTTTACTGGTTGGTGTGCTGTTTGCCGCTGAATTTTATCTGGTGGGTGAGGCGCTGCGTTATACCTCAGCTTCGCATACCATTGTCTTGCTCTATACTGCACCGATTTTTGTGGCTTTAGGCTTGCACTGGAAACTGCCGGCGGAACGTTTGTCTCATGTGCAATGGGGAGGAATTTTTCTTGCCTTTAGTGGTATTGTGGTGAGTTTCCTGCTGCGTCCCCAGACGGGATCTGCTCTACAATCTCATGCCTTATGGGGAGATTTTCTGGCACTGCTGGCTGGCGTGTTCTGGGCAGCAACAACCGTGAGTGTGCGTCTTAGTCGGCTAGCTGAAGCGCCTGCGACCCAGACCTTATTCTATCAATTGCTGATCGCTGGTATGGTGTTGTTACCTTTATCCTTTTTGACTGGGCAAGCCAGTATTCAATGGACAACTTTGTCGATTTCCAGCCTGATTTTTCATACGGTGGTGATTTCCTTTGCCAGTTATCTAATCTGGTTCTGGATGTTGAAACATTACCTGGCTTCACGCTTAGGAGTATTTTCTTTTTTAACCCCAGTATTTGGCATGCTGTTTGGCGTGTTAATTCTAAATGAGCATGTCGAGATCAATTTTATTGTCGGGACCTGTATGGTAATGCTGGGTGTAATTCTGGTGAGTTTACAGGGATGGTTAAAGAAGCCTGAGCCTCAGATCAAGACTCAAACCTCTATATAAAAATCCGGTCAATGAAAATAACGACACTTAGTTTTTGGATTATAGCTTTAATGACAGCAAGGATGATTATCTGCTGACAATTGATCCAATTCATTTAAAAAAATCCTCTCAAAAGAGAGGATTGAATTTATTTACTGCGGAACAGTTCTGATAATGGAAAACTGAGCTTTTCTTCCAGAAACTGATCAGTTTCATTCAGTTTAGGTGAGAACTTTTGCATCCAGAGATCATCAGTATGCACATCAGTCAGATGCTGTTTGCGCGGCAATGGATAAGGAAGCTGTAGATAAAAATTCCAGAAGCTGACCTGATCCAGATCGCGTACCAGCACATATTCATTGTCATCTGTACGTTTAATCAGATTCTGTTTTTCAAACATGCTGACATAGCTAGGCCAGCGTCCAATTTCATCCCGTCCCAAAACTTCTAGTGCCTGGGCTTCACTGACACTTTCACCAGTTTTCTGCTTTTTATAAAACAGTTCTAATAGATCCAGCAACATGACGATTGGATGGCGCTTATTGTCCTGTCCAGATTCGAATGCAGTCAGGGCATAGCTGATTTCCACGCCCAGCAATACAATAATCCAGGACAGATAAATCCAGAGCAGGAAAATAGGGACAGCTGCGAAAGCTCCGTAAACAATTTCATAACTGGTAAAGTTTGACATCAAAAAGCCAAACAGGTTTTTTAATAGCTCAAATACGATGGCACTAAATAGACCGGCAATAAAAGCAGATTTGAGCGGTACACTCCGATTGGGAATAGTCCAGTTCAGAATAAAAAAGCCAAGCACGGTCAGAGAAAAAGATATTACCCAGAGAATAAAGGCGCCATCCAGTTCATAACCGGCAAAGTTATTACTGAGAATATTCATGGAGGCCAAGGTTGATGAGATCACAAAGGCACTGCCCAGCAAAATTGGACCGAGTGAAATAATGGTCCAGTAACGCATAAAACCGATAATGCCACCGCGGGTTTCAGTCACACGCCAGATCCGGTTAAAGACCGTTTCGATGCTACTGAGCATCAGTACTGTGGTGATGAATAAGAAAAGAATACCGATAATAGTTAAATTGCTGGACTTCTCCGTGAAGGCATTTAGCGCTTTATCGAAAGCGATCGTTGTTTTAGGTAAAAAGTTACTATAGATCAGCTGCTGGAGTTGCTGTCGAGCCGGTTCCAATGCCCTGATTGAAGAGATAATGACCAGAAATACAGTCAGCATCGGGACTACCGCAAACAGGGTGGTATAGGTCAGTGAACCAGCCTGCTCACGACACCGGTCAGCCTCAAAACGCCGTAGTACAAATAAAATAAATTGAAACCAGTGTTTTTCATAAAAAGGTAACTTCTTTAAATATTCAACGATCATGCGCTTTCAATCTCAATTTTTTTATTCATCATGAATTTTCATTCTTCAGCTTACCCAAAAAAGTTGCGAAATACCGTATAGTTTTATTTTTTTAAGTAATGAATAAGAACTTTATGCAACCTTATGTCCTTGTTTTATATTACAGCAAATATGGCTCAACCAAAGAAATGGCACATCTGATTGCGAATGGTGTTGAAGCAGCAGGGATGGCTGTAAAAATTCGCACTGTTCCAAATATTGCGACGGTGGTGAAAGAAGCAGAGCCGAGTATTCCGGCAGAAGGCGATATCTACTGTACTTTAGATGATCTTGCCCAGTGTGCTGCTTTGGCATTAGGTTCACCCACCCGCTTTGGGAATATGGCTTCAGAAATGAAATACTTCTGGGATCAGACCACCAGCTTATGGCTGAATGGTGCTTTGCATGGTAAGCCAGCCTGTGTTTTTACCGCGTCAGGCTCAATGCATGGCGGACAGGAAAGTACTTTACTGACGATGCTACCGCCATTGTTTCATCATGGCATGATGATCATGGGATTAAGCAATGCGACACCAGCTTTGTCTAATACTAAAAGTGGTGGCACGCCTTATGGCGCAAGTCATGTTAGTGGCCCGCGACATGACCAAGGCTTAAGCCAGGATGAGAAAATTTTGTGTGAAGTACAGGGTAAACGTCTGGCCGAAGTTGCTTTAAAACTCTATCAGGCTTAAGAAATTAATTAAAAAAGGAAATGAAGAATCAGCTTCATTTCCTTGATTTTATTAATCTTCTTTTTGATCTTTTTGATCTTTTTGATCTTTTTGATCTTTTTGATCTTTTTGATCTTTTTGATCTTTTTGATCTTTTTGATCTTTTTGATCTTTTTGATCTTTTTGACTGAATCTGTGTTTGCAATTCAGACACTGATAATCCAGAAACAGATTACGATCTACTGAAACGCCTGCTTTTTTACCTAAGAAGTTTCCGACCACGCCCCCAGTAATGCCTACGCTGATTGCGCCTACGAAGGTTCCCACCGTGCCGCCTACAATTACCCCTAAAGGACCTGCGACTGTACCAATGGCAGCGCCAATTGAAGCGCCAGAGGCTGCGCCACCCACTGTACCGGCCGTGGCGCCGGCTGAGGTCATTAAAATACCACCAATTTTTTTCAAATTCTTTTCGTGATCACGTAGCTCAATTTCCGTTGAACCACATTTAGGACATTGCATAGGATTTTCCATCAGCGATTAGTATTTATTCATTTTAAGCAAATGTGTGATATGGAATCTTACTTAGACAAGCAATTATTCAGCACATCCTGCTTAACAGTATGTCGGTTCTGAATATTGAAGTCAGGAACATTTCGTACCAATTTGATTCTAGTAGAGTTTAATTCAGAGAAGTTTAGTTGAGTTGTAAATACATGCATTTTCCACTTTTTATAATTTTTTACTCTATGGGGCGAGTAATATGTAGGGTTAAGGTATCAATGCACTTTTTTTATGGGTTTTAGTCGAGCATTTCTTTGTTTGGATAGTTTTGAGCCGGGGCTAAATGTAAGAAGAAGTCCCTGGTCATGCGAGCTGATAAAGACAATTGGTATATTGATACGAAAAAATATCTATAGAACAGAATTTCTTTATAAATGCCTTTCAGGGTAATTGATTAATTATATTTTATTTAATATGTGATATTTATTATTATTTCTAGAAATGCTAATAAAATAAAAATTTACGACTTTATAAAAATAAAATGAAAGGAAACATTAATTATTTTAAGATTAATTTTTTATTAATTTAAATATTTAAAATATATTATTTAAATCAAGTTTATTAAATGAATTTTATATTCTTTATTTTTCTTAATAATGATTTCTTACAAATCACAAATTATAAAAAAATTTATTTAAATTTAATAAAAACATAATCTTAATTTTTTATTAGAAAATAAAAAATATGTGAATACACATAATTTCTTTATTTTATTTTTTTATCTGATTAAATATTTTTTAGATAAATTAGATCTTATTTAAAGTAAAAAACTAAATAAACATTTTGAATCAGAGGATATTAATATTATGAGAATATTGGCGATCAATATGGGTTTAATTTGTTTATGTTTTTTGAGTAACGCTTATGCAACCTCAGATGAGTGGAGTCAGCGTTGGAAAGCATCAGCAGCACGTTCTAGTGAAAATTTGGTTCAAGCAAACCTGATCGAACTTAGAGAGTCGGATTATTATTCTGGATTAGGAAAAACCACGGTGTATAGCACCTCAACTACCTCTATCGGTACAGTAAATACGCCGACTAACAATATCAACATAGAGGGTTCGGATAACAATATAGATATTGCAAGCGAGCTTCTAAATGGAGCTCCTGTAAATTCGAATACCAATCAAAATACCAAACAGTGTCCTAACTTAAGTACCAGACAGGGAGAATCAGCATGCTGAATTTTCCATCCAGAAGAAAGATTTCTTTTGTGAGCTTGCCGGTACTTTTGAGCTATTTTCTAACTGGGTGTACTGGTCTGGCACCTTCCAATAAGAAGCCGGTGAAACTGGTACAAGGACCTCCTATTACCGATATTTTTACTCCTTTTGATATGGCTTTATCCTGTTTAAAAGGACAATTACGTAATGATGTTAGCTTCTCTGTAGGTGCGATTCTGGATCAAACCGGCAAAGATGTGGTGACCAATGGAGGTAGTGGGAAAATGGTCACTCAAGGCGCTGGAGATATGGTGCAGTCTGCTTTATTTCAGGCGGGAGTCAACTTAATGAACCGACGTGATCCCCGAATTATTGAAAGTGAAGCCAAGTGGGGGATTCGTGATCCAAGACAGATTCAGGCCTCTGATTATTATGTGACGGGCAGTATTAACAGTCTGGATTTTATTCCGGGTGGTGGATTTGATATGCAGATTGCGGGTGTTGGCCCGAACTATAGTCAAACCCGTATTATGGTTGGTCTGGATTTATCTCTTACCGATACACGTACGAGTAAAGTAGTTGCGAATGTATCGCTGCAAAAGCAGATTGCTGCACAGGATTATGGTGTCAGTGCCGGGCGGTTTACTGGACGTACCTTGTTAAATGTTCAAATCGGTAAAGGAGAACGTGAGGCGACTAATTTTGCTTTACGCCAAATGTTGAATCTGGCCACTTTTGAATTACTCAGTCAGGTTGTTCCGCCTCCTGTCTTTGCTGGTTGCCGTGCACAAATACCACCTGAATATGGTCAGCTCAATCTGACACGAAGTTCTGTGGCTCTGCATAAGTACAAAAAAAGTCAGGAGCAAAACAGTATAGCGTCCAGTACTGCTGTTCAAGAATCAGCTGTAACAGAATCTTCTTCATCCAATGAAAAAAATAAATCGACCAATTCACCGAGTAAGGATACGAAGCCACCTAAAAACAAAGAATCCGAAGTGATTCAGAATCCTGAAGCAGATCCTGAAATGAGTAAACAAGATTTAATTAAATATATCAGTAAGAAAAAAGCTTCATCTTCTTCAGGTGTAGTAAAGAACGAAAAAAATTCGCAAGAAACGAATTCTAAAGAAAAAGAAGAGGAGAAGGTATCCATGTTGTGGGATGCCAATCCTGAAGTTATAGAAAATTACTGGTCAAGTTCTCAGCGTGATTAATTGACCAGTAAAAATGGGCTCGCTCCCATTATGAGAAAGAAATACTGAGCGAGAAGTATTTCAAAGCTAAAAAAGGAAAAACAACGATGAAAAACACGATCAAAACAATCGCTTTATCCGTCGCTTTCCTGTCTGGTGCAGGTATGGCATATGCTCAAGATGAGGAAACACCAACTGAAGTAACCGTAGATACTGGTTTACAAGCGACCCTGGAGTCGATCTCTCAGCAGGTGGAAAATGGTTCTGCCTTGAATCTTGCAGTAAATACAGGTGATGTTGATGCCAGCGTCGATTTACAAGCATTAGGAGAGGTATCAAGAGAAGCACAGGATGCAATTAGTTCAATTGAAGGTACGATTGAAACTACAGCAATTGGCGCCGCGAATACAGGTAGTATTACACTAGAGCAAGGCAGCTTTAATAGCGTGATATCAGACGTATCAGATGAGACATATAACTATGACTTCAGTGAAGTTACCAGTGCAACTAATAACTCAGAAACTGTAGAAGAGCTCTCAGAGGTTGCTGATAGTTCAGACATCTCAGAAGTAGTGAGTACTACACTGGCGACCAACTACAGTGAGCAAATCAATGAAACTTTAAGTAATTATAGTGCAGCAAATATTGCTTACAATGCAGGTACCATTGATGCATCTGTAAGTGCAATTGCAGAAGGAACTCAAACTGCTGTTAACAACAGTATCACAACTACCGCCATTGGTGCTGTCAACAGCGGTAGTATTACTGTGACTGTCAAATAGTTTATTGTTGAAAATAAACCAAGGGTCTAACTATTGGCAGATAGTTAGGCCTCTTATTTTATAATAATATCAGTTTAAATTGTTGTTATTTGTCGGATAATAAATTCTTGAGGCTTTAGCTGTCTTGAAATTTCGTAAGAAAAAGTCGGAGTACAACTATTTACGTGCAGTCGAAAATAGATAGTTTTATAGCTATGTTTTAGTTATTCCTAGCTAACAGAAATTAAAAAAATCCAATAAAAAAGAGTGCCGAAGCACCCTTTAAAATATTCATTTGTAAATTTAATCTCGAACAAATTCGACAGTACCATTTGCCAAAGATTTCACACGCGCTAATGATTCAACGCGGTAACCTTTTTCAAGTAACAAGTCACGGCCTGGCTGGAATGATTTTTCAATCACGATTCCGATCCCGACCACTTCGGCATTCGCCTGATGAATCAAGTCAGCAAGACCAAGTGCTGCCTGACCATTTGCCAAGAAGTCATCGATTACTAAAACTTTATCAGTTGAACTGATGTGTTTATTTGAAATAGCAATCGTGCTTTCAGTCTGTTTGGTAAATGAAAATACTTTAGAGCGATATAAGTCATCTTTTAAAGTGAGAGACTGGTATTTACGTGCAAAGATTACTGGAACACCAAGCTCTAAGCCTGCCATGACTGCAGGTGCAATACCCGATGCTTCAATGGTAATAATTTTGGTAATACCAGCATCTTTAAACAGACGCGCAAATTCCTGACCAATTTGCTGCATCATGATTGGATCAATTTGGTGATTTAAGAAAGAATCAACTTTCAAAACTTCTTCAGATAGAACGATACCTTCGGCTAAGATTTTCTGTTCTAGTGCGTGCACGGGAGAATCCTCAAGAGCAGGTGCTTTTTAAAGCAAAAGCGTATTGTAAAAAGCACCCAAAAAAAATCAAGCGAAATTCACCAAAAAACCTTAGTTCGTTTTACCGTTATAGCCGGTCAGCAATAAACCGTAAGAGGTTTTCTTGTCGACATGCGATACTTTGACTGGTAAGTAGTCCAGTTTCGGTGCTAACCAGAAAGTAGTTTCACGGCCTGGTTTGTTGTGTTTAATCACTACTTTAATGGTACTAAATGAACCATATTTGGTGCTCACCGTTTCTGTACCTTGTTTGACGAATTTACGGCCTTCCACTTCTTTGGCATCAGCAATATAGTAATTCGATTTTAAACCACCATTTTTCAGGTCTTCACGAATCTGCAATTCAGCATTTAGCTCATCCAATACATCTGCTCTCCAGGCAAAAGAACGTTTTTCATCATCTTTCTTGGTACTGATCGTTTTGCTAGAAGGATTAAAGTTAATACTCATAGTATTGCTATGCACCAGAATCTTACTGGTACGGCTGAAACTGCTTGAACCAATCTTGCCATTATTGAAAGTAAAACGGCTGGTTTCAGTCGCTGAAGCAACGCCACCTGCTTTGGCTGCAAAAACATAGGTCCAGTTATTACCAGATTTGCTCAAGGTACGGGTAGCAGAACCCATATTTTTTCCATTGTAGCTAAACTGGTAATTGGCTTGGAAAGGCGCCATGGCGAAGGTCTGGGTGGATAAACCAGTAAGTACCATTGCGGTAGTCAAGCCTGCAGTCACCCCTAAAGTTTTGAATACAGTTTTCGCCATAAAAAATTGTCCTGTGTAATTTCAGATAAAATTGATCACTTTCCACTTTTTATTATTTGGTCAAAATGTGGAAAATGAAGGGAGATTTTCAATAAAAATGTATATTTCATGTAGTTGCTGGTGTATTTGTTTAGGTATTGAATTACACGCAGTTTAAGTCGGTTCTTTCTGTTTGATCGGTGTGACTTTATTGTCATCCATGTCGTCTTCGTCCCATTTCTCTTCTTTTTCCTGAGAAAGCTTTCTGAACAGGGCAGCAAGATTCACATTACCGATCACTACCAGTTCAGCTTCACGAAGTACCGCATGGTTCACATGAACCTTACCAAGTGTTTCAATCACCGAGCGGTTTTTACCTAACCAGCGATTCAGATCCAGATGCAACAAATCATCTTTTACTTTAATGACGCCCAGTTTTTCCAGAATCATGCCAAGAGGGTCCTTATTCAGCACGCGCTGATAGAAAAACAGGGCAAAGCGCACACCCAGTTTATAAAAGACATTTGGGTATTTGGCTTCAATCAACTGGGTATCACTGATCTGTTCAAATACAATGAGCTGCGTATTCTTATTCAGCTCCATTTGCACCAGTTTTAAATCAACCGATAAGGTCACGTTCAGACCTTTATAGTCCAGCGTAGCATAGAGACGTAACCAGTCATCATGCAGATCGGCATGCAGGTCTTTCAGCATGGAAACATTGTCAGTGACAAAACGTTGAAATGTCGCATTCAGGAAAACTTGAGACAAAGGGAATTCGCGTTCATCCTCAATAAATCCTTCCGCCTTTTGATATGCCTGGCGAATTTTATTAGAAATATTGGAAATTAGCGTTTGCATCTTTAAGCATCCTGGCAACAATATGTTTTAATTCGAAGTGTATCTTGTCGAATTGTATAAAAAATACAAGAGTTTCAGCTTGCAGTTTAGCAAAATAAATAGCACCATTTTTAGGGTTTTAGTTATGTAACGTTGAAGATTTGATGGGTTTGGCATTTTAAAAGAAAAATGCAAAGCCGTTTATTTTTTAATTTTTAAAAATGCTGTTTGGGGGATGAACTCAAGTCTGGGTTCGTAGCGATGAGATCAACCATGATATTAATGCCTCTGGTCAAAACCTGGTGGAAAGATCCAATTTTTAATAGCGCCGTATTTGCAGCTGTTATTTTGCATGTGATTTTTCTCACGCTGGAATTTGGTATGCCACAAGATCAGGAGAGCATGACTAAAGAAATTGCAGTCAGTATTCGTCAAACTGATGAAAAAATTGAGCATGCAGATTTTCTGGCTCAAACTGACCAGCAAGGTTCAGGTAAATTTCGTGAAGCACATCGTATGTCGAGCGATATGCCTGCACCGTTGATGGAGCAAAAGACCGGAGAAGAGCAGCAAGAAAGTCCGGACATGTTGCAACAGCAGCGTGAATTAAGCTTTGAAGAAAAAGTGCTGATGACGACTTTAAGCTGGCAAAAACAGGCGGAAGAAAATCAGCGCAAAAAACTGCAGGAACAGTTACAAAGTCAGTTCCAGGCCAAAGCCGCTATGGTAGCCAGTCTGGAAGCCCAATATCTGCAACGACAACAAAACTTCAGTCGTCAGCAAAAAATTAAAACCGTAGATGGCATCCAGTCCAAACAGGATGTTTCTGCGGCTTATCTGGAAAAATTCCGTCAAAAAGTAGAGTTCTATGGTAACCGCTATTATCCAGACGCGGCTAAACAGCAGAATCTGGCAGGAGAGGTGCGCTTGATGGTGATCCTGAACCAGAATGGCGGAATCCGTGCAATTCGCTTAATTGACAGTTCAGGGCATAGTTTGCTAGATGAAGCAGCAAAATCTTCAGTACGCAAGGCAGCACCGTTCGGAGCATTTGATGCCAAGATGTCGGATATTTCCGAGTTACGAATTATTCGAACCTGGCGTTTTGATCCGGCTGAAGCAGAGTTTGAAGTGCGTTAATCTGGGCGCTTCGCCTGTATATAACTACCTTGCTGAGTTCCATCATCCCAGACCACATTTAAATGATTTTCATCTATGGCTAGATATTTGGGGAATATCATTAAGCCCTGATACTTTGGATCTGTTTTTAAGCCAATACACTCTTTATTTTGCCACCATGTTCCTTCGGCAAATTGATCCAGAGCACCATAGGCCAGATACCATTTAAAGGTACCATCTGCTTGTAACAGCAACTCCGAACCTAATTCCATAACTCCGTTTAAATAATAATGGCCTGCCCATGAGCTTTGGTTCTGTTGAAATTTAATTTTTGGGCACATGGGAATTGAGTGGGCATCAAGTGATGAACACAGCCAAGGAGAGAAAATAAGTAATGCAGTCGAGAACAATCTTTTCATTACGTTCTCCTAAAATTTTTGAAGCACAGTTCTTCGTTAAAGTTCATTATGTGCTTATGTATTTCTGGAAGAAATCATGAATGCGTAAGCAGATATTTTTTTAAAACTCTGTATCTAAGAACAGATCAAGAAAAAGATAAATAAGGATCGATGATTATTTAATTTAAATGTACATCATAACGCCGTAAAATTTCACAGATTTCCACGCTGAAATATGTATACCAGCTATTTTCCCCTAGTTCTTGAGCGGCCTGATGTTCAGCATCTGCATGCCAGGCGCGAATATCATAAAGACTGTTCCAGTAAGAAAGCGCAATTTCCTGAGTACCTTCGGTTAAGGCTTCAAAATACTGGCAATGAAATTGTGAAAGGGCTCTTTCTCGCATTCGCTGGGCTGTTTCAAAATAACACTGATCTAATTCTTTAATTTGCGCTTTGAAAATCACGACATATTTCATGGAGGTTTTTATTTTATTTCTTTAATTGAGCTTATTATGAAGTGAATAAAATAAAAAAAGCGAGCCTTAGCCCGCTTTTTAATCGTTGATTTTAATCTCTTTCCAGATAGGGATTAGCAATACCCAGTTTGTCCAGAATCTCGATTTCAATGCCTTCCATTTCTTCAGCATCTTCCTCTGAAGTTTCATGGTCATAACCCATCAGATGCAAAGTGCCATGTACCAGCATATGGGTGAAATGGATCAGTGGAGCTTTGTCCTGTTCAGCGGCTTCACGCAGCACGACTGGAATACAAATCACCAAATCACCAATCGGGAAAGCATCCAGCACCTGTGCCATTTCATCTGGAAGTTCACTTGGAAAAGACAAGACATTGGTGGGTTTGTCCTTGCCGCGATATTCTAGATTAAGTTTATGACTTTCGTCATTATCGACACAAGCAATGCCAATTTCACAATCACTTTGGGTACCGATATGGCGCAAAGTGGTTTCTACAACTTTTTTAATATAGGCACGTTTCAGCACCAGTTCTGGTGACTGAAAGTCCTGTTGCAGGGAGAGACTAAGTTTCAACGTGAATCCTTAAAAATTAAATAATAATGCAGCTTTAATGCTGTGCATCAGCCGCAGCATCATTTTCAGCTATCAAGGCTTCCTGACGGGCTTTACGCTCAGCACGAGCCTCAGCGCTTAAACGCTGCTGTTCACTGTCCCAGCCTTCGTAGGCTTCAACAATTTTCTGAACCAGCTGGTGACGCACGACGTCACGAGAATGGAAACGGGTAATATGAATTTCAGGGATTTTATCAATCACACGTAAGGCATGTGCCAGACCAGACTGTTGACCTCGTGGTAAATCCACCTGAGTCACGTCACCAGTAATCACTGCACGTGAACCGAAACCTAAACGGGTCAGGAACATCTTCATCTGTTCAGGTGTAGTGTTCTGGGCTTCGTCCAGAATCACAAAAGAATGATTCAGGGTACGACCACGCATATAGGCAAGCGGTGCAACTTCAATAATCTGACGCTCGATCAGCTTGGCCACTTTTTCGAAACCAAGCATCTCATACAAGGCATCATAAAGGGGACGCAAATACGGATCGATCTTCTGGGTTAAATCCCCCGGCAGGAAGCCAAGTTTTTCACCCGCTTCAACTGCAGGACGAACCAGTAAGATACGCTGGATTTCATTACGCTCCAGCATATCTACAGCGGCTGCAACGGCGAGATAGGTTTTACCGGTACCCGCCGGGCCAATACCAAAGGAAATATCACTTTGCAGAATACGCTGTACATAACGTTTCTGGTTGGCACCGCGCGGATTGATCCGACCTTTGCGCGTTTGCAGCCAGACATTGTCCAGACCGGTATGTTCCTGTTCTTCCAGGTTCTCCTGGAGTTCACGATCGGTCTGGCTACCTTGAATCATCATATGCAAAGTATCTGCACTGATCTGCTGGCTGTGTTCAGATTCTTCATGAAGACGTTGCAAGAGCATTTCGGCTCTCTCAACGGCATCGATTCCACCATCGATAAAGAAACTTTCACCTCGGTGGGAAATTTTGACGTCTAAACGTTGTTCAATTTGTTTCAAATGACCGTTATAGGCACCTAAGACGGCTTGTAAACGGTCCATCGAAATTCCAGGAAAAGCTACTGTACGTCGAATCGTTGCAGTCAAGAGTGTTCCTTTTAGAAGTGTACGTTATATGCTCTACATTACGCCACGTCAGGCTCAAGATTCAAGAGCTCACCGTAAACTAAATTTAAAGTTTTAATTTCGGTGATTTCGATCTCTGCAAAGCGTCCTACCCACGATGCATCACCAATAAAGGTGACATAACGGGTATTGTCTGCTGTACCCACCAGAACATTCGGATCTTTATCAGAAACTTTCTCAACCAGTACGCGCTGGACTGTACCGAGCATAGCATCTGTTTTACGAATACTGGACTGTTTAATCCAGTCCTGCACTTTGGCCAGACGCTCTTTTTTCACCTGTTCAGGTGTTGTATCTTCCAGCTCTGCAGCAGGGGTGCCCGGACGTTTGGAATAAACAAAACTATAAGAGTGATCGAAATCCAGATCTTGAATAAACTGATAGGTTTCTTCGAAGTTCTCATCGGTTTCGCCCGGGAAGCCGATAATAAAGTCTGAAGATAAATGCATGTCTGGGCGAACTTTACGTAACTTTTCGATTTTCTCGATATACACATCAATGGTGTGGTTACGTTTCATCGCCTGCAATACATCATTGGAACCGCTTTGTACCGGCAGATGCAGATGCGACACCATCTGTGGCAGGTCACGGTAGCACTGGATCAGGTCATCATTGAATTCCAGTGGATGCGAAGTGGTATAACGAATACGGCCAATACCCGGAATTTCTGCAACCAAACGTAACAGATCGGCAAAAGTACAGATTTTTCCGTCGAAGGTCTCACCACGATAACCATTCACGTTCTGACCGAGCAGCGAAATCTCACGCACGCCTTTTTCTGCCAAGCCAGCAATTTCTGCTAAAACGTCATCTAGTGGGCGAGATACTTCTTCGCCACGTGTATATGGAACTACACAGAAAGAACAGTATTTTGAACAGCCTTCCATGATCGAAACAAAGGCTTTATAACCTTCAACACGTGGTTCAGGCAGGAAGTCAAATTTTTCGATGTCCGGGAACGAAATATCCACCAGCTTGATTTTTTCTTTTTTCGGTTTTTCGACCTGCTCAAAATGCTGGTCCAGCATTTGCGGTAAACGGTGCAGGGTTTGCGGACCAAAAATCATGTCTACATAATTGGCACGTTTCTGGATATTGTCACCTTCCTGAGAAGCCACACATCCACCGACACCAATAATCAGATCCGGATTTTTTTCTTTCAGCTTGCGCCAGCGGCCCAATTCTGAGAATACTTTTTCTTGTGCCTTTTCACGGATCGAGCAGGTATTCATCAGCAGAATATCCGCTTCTTTAGGATCGGTGGTCAGCACATAGCCGTGGGAATCGCCCAGCAGATCTGCCATACGGTGACTGTCATACTCATTCATCTGACACCCTTGCGTTTCGATATACAGTTTTTTAACTGAACCATCGATGGCTGGGGTGTGCGCTGGCTGGGTAACAGTGTTTTCTGAGGCAGCTGGGGCACCATTTGGAATGAAGGTTTGAACCGTCATGTAGGCTCCTACAAGGTAATACGTCGAAAGAGTGAACGAATAACCTGCTTGCATAGGCAAACGGGTAAATAAAAATTCAATTCACATTCTGAAATCTTTAAAAGGCGCATATTTTAGCAGGAAAGTCGCTTAAACTTATAGCCTAAAATGCGGCTGGAAAAATATTGATTTATGGACAAAAAGTGTCTGAAAATTAATATTGTCTAATCATAAGGTTACATAAGTGAACAATACAGTGGGTTATAATTTTCCGGCTAACTCTTATGATAGGCAACAGGGGTTGGGCGAAAAATCGATGATAGAAGGCAAATTGATGTTTAAACACACTAAAAATATGAAGAAATATTATAAATTACTAAGCTTGAGTGTGGCGTGTCTGTGTTCAATGAGTGCGCAGGCAGCAGAAGAACAATTTAATGATGCCTTACGAGCAGCAAATGCTGGAAATATCGGACAATTACAACAATATCAGTCTGCCATGCAAAATGATGCCTTGGGCTATTATCCTGAATACTGGATTCTGAACCAGAATCTTGGCTCCCAACCTGCCAGTCAAATTATCAGTTTCGCCCAACGTTATCCTCAATCGGCTATGGCAGAAAAACTCGCAGCCGATTATGTCGAAGAAAAAGTCAAAATGGCTGACTTTTCTACTGCGCAACCAGTTCTGCAATATGTCACCAATGCCGATCCGGCTGAAGCCTGTGCAGTTGCACAAGTCCGTGCCAAAAGTGGCGATCAGCTGGTTTATGCTGAGTTTAAGGATGTTTGGCTAACCACCAATTCTCAACCTGAGTCTTGTACAGGCTTGGGACGCATGATGTTATCCAGTCCGCTTATGACCAATGAAGACCGCCAGCAGCGTTTGTGGGTGCAATTACGTGCTGGTCAGTCTGGACAGGCTATTGCCACTGCACAAGGTTTAGGGCTTAACCTGTCTCTGGCTCAGCTCAATACGATTCAGGCCAATCCAACTAATTATTTATGGTCAGCCCCTAAAAGTACTGCCGCTGATCATGCCTATCTGATTTATGCGTTGGGGCGTCTGGCAGATAGCGATCTTGATTCAGCAATGCCCATTGTAAAACGTACTGCTGAAGGCACACCGGTACAAGTACAAAAAACACTATTCAGAACTGTGGGTTATATCGGCGGCACTACGGTAATGAAAAATAACTTCAACCGTGAAGTGCTGAACTATCTGGATGCCAGTTATGGTTTGCCATTTAGTCCGGAAGAAGCCGAAATTTATGCCCGTCAGGCGATTCGTTTTAGTGCCTGGGAAAGTCTGATTCGTGCCATTGATGCCATGAGCGTGAACCAGAAACAGGAAGACCGCTGGCAATACTGGCTGGCACGTGCCAGTGAACAGCGCACAGATCGCGCTTCAAAACAGGCAGCAGAAAGTATCTATAAAAAACTGGCAGTCGGCGAGGATTATCATAACCTGCTAGCACGGGATAGATTAGGCCAGTTAACGGCTTCTACACCGAACTCGGCACAGCCATCCAGTCAGGCCATGCAACGTCTAAATCAGGATATTCATTTCCGCCGTGCTTTTGCCTTGCGTAATATTAATGCGCCAGAAAATTATATTAACCGTGAATGGAACTGGGCAGTTCGTCAGGCTTATTTAAGAAAAGATGACGATTTACTGTTGGCAGCAGCCAAACGTGCGATGGATATGGGCTGGTATGACCGTGCCATTTATGCAGCAGATCGTACTGCGGACAAGCATAATTACAACTATCGTTATCCGATGCCACATCAGAATTATGTCGTGAGCCATAGCCGTAATGCCGGCATTGATGCTGCCTGGGCTTATGGTTTGATGCGTCAGGAAAGCCGGTTTAATACCGGCGCACGCTCTCATGTGGGTGCAGGCGGTTTGATGCAGATCATGCCGGACACCGCCAAACTGGTCGCTCGTCAAATGGGTGAAGTCTATAACCCGGCAGCCTTAACTGATATGAACACCAATATCCGTTACGGAACTTACTATTTATCAACAATTCAGCGTCAATTGAGCAATAGTCCAGTACTGGCTACAGCAGGTTATAATGCCGGCCCGAACCGTGCCCGCCGTTGGCAACCCGAATTCCAAAGTATTGCTGCGGATCAATATACCGAAACCATTCCTTTACTGGAAACGCGAGATTATGTGAAACATGTCATGACGAACGCGACATATTACGGTATTTTATTGGGACAGGGCGCACAATCGGTCGGTAAGCGTATGCAAGCCATTCCGTTACGTAATACACCATAGCATTCAAAAAATCTAAGGGAAGGATAGTTTGTTGATCAAGGGAATAAGGGGTGCTCAAATTTCTGCTGGATGGGCTGCGCTTTTATTTTTAGCAGCAAGTCCAGCTGCCTTTGCACTGCCAACGGGTTATGTCATGGACATCCAGATGGTACCGGCACTTTGCAGTCTGGATCCGGCCTACAGTAAAAAAAGAAAATGTCTTGAAGGTTATTCCCTAAATATTTCTGGTCTCTATCCTCAAACCACATCAACACATTGCACTACTACCAGTTCTGCGAAGTTACCGCCTTTGCAGGCTAAAGTGGTGGCCCGTATCATGCCGGATGAAAATACCCGCGCATTGCTCTGGCATAATATTGGCGGCTGTATTCCGATGAATGCCACGCAGTATTTTCGTACGGTGATCAATCATGCTGATCGTCTGAAAGTTCCAGAAGAACTTACTGAGCAGGAAAGCCATACCGTTTCCATTGATATGCTGCGTTCCAAATTTCTGAAAATCAATCCGCAACTGCCTTCAACAGCATTGCGTTTTAACTGCCATCAGACCCGCGCATCCAGTCTGCTGACGTCGATTCAGGTCTGCTACAACGCCAATGGCGGCTATAAAGGCTGTCCTGCAAACATTATTAATACATGCCCAAAAACTGTCACAATAAAAGGGACATACTAAGCTTTTTAGCCAAATTAATTTATATTTCCTATCATACTTTTGTTGAAATCCATTTTCTTTTACATGCATCTCGAAGAGGATTGGAGTACAATCTTTGCCGTTTATGATTATTAAGATTAGATAGAACAGCTATTTAATCATTATGACGATCCTCTCAATTGGAGATAATTACATGAAGCAACCTGTTCGCGTTGCCGTTACTGGCGCTGCTGGTCAAATTGGTTACAGCCTATTATTCCGTATCGCAAGCGGTGAAATGCTTGGTAAAGACCAACCAGTTATTCTTCAATTATTAGAAATTCCTGTTGAGAAAGCTCAGCAAGCGCTTAAAGGCGTAATGATGGAACTAGACGACTGTGCTTTCCCATTATTGGCGGGCATGATCGGTACTGATGATCCTAAAGTAGCTTTCAAAGATGCAGACTATGCTCTATTAGT
This sequence comes from Acinetobacter sp. YH16031, assembly GCF_013417335.1. NCBI lineage: Bacteria > Pseudomonadati > Pseudomonadota > Gammaproteobacteria > Moraxellales > Moraxellaceae > Acinetobacter > Acinetobacter sp. YH16031. Next base: position 6,284 of record NZ_VPED01000034.1, on the reverse strand, counting down.
TGGTTCACGTCCACGTGGTCCTGGTATGGAACGTGCTGACCTGCTTAAAGTAAACGGCGAAATCTTCATTGGTCAAGGCCAAGCACTGAACGAAGTTGCTAGCCGTGACGTTAAGGTTCTTGTTGTAGGTAACCCTGCTAACACTAACGCTTACATCGCAATGAAATCTGCTCCAGATCTTCCAGCGAAAAACTTCACAGCAATGTTGCGTCTTGACCACAACCGTGCGTTAACTCAACTTGCTCAAAAAGCGGGTGTTGCAGTTTCTGACATCGAAAACATGACTGTTTGGGGCAACCACTCTCCAACAATGTATGCTGACTACCGTTTTGCGAACGTAAACGGCGAAAGCTTGAAAGACAAAATCAACGATGCAGCTTGGAACAAAGACGTATTCCTTCCAACTGTTGGTAAACGTGGTGCTGCGATCATCGAAGCACGTGGTCTGTCTTCTGCTGCTTCTGCTGCAAACGCTGCAATCGACCATATGCGCGATTGGGCTCTTGGCACAAACGGCAAATGGGTAACTATGGGTATTCCTTCTGATGGTTCTTATGGTATCCCTGAAGGCGTAATGTTCGGTTTCCCTGTAACTACTGAAAACGGTGAATACAAAATCGTTCAAGGTCTTGAAATCGACGAATTCAGCCGCGAACGTATCAACGTTACACTGAACGAGCTTGAAGAAGAGCGCGCTGCAGTTGCTGACATGATCAAATAATTTAATCTTTTAAGATTAAATTAAAAAAAGCACTCCATTTGGGGTGCTTTTTTATTGCTATTTCTAAAAAATTTAAAGAACAAAAAATAACATCTTGTGAAGGAGGGACAACTGAACTTTGCGAGTGGCTCATCTAGTTTAATAAGAAGAATCATCAACAAAAGAGGAGGTACTGAGATGTTAGAGCAGCGACCTACCATGGAACTTTTTTTTGAGCAACTCGGCTTGGATTCAAGCCCGGAAGCAATCGATGAATTTATCAAAACCCATCAGATTGGGATGGACGTCCCCTTACATAAAGCTCCTTTCTGGACCAAAAACCAACATGATTTTCTGATTGGCCACTGGAAAGAAGATGATGATTGGGCAATTTTCGTAGATGTACTCAATGAGCAATTGCATATTGAGGCAGAGGGCAGTGGTTCTTGTGATCTGCCTTCTTCTAAGCGTCAATAATATTTTCAAATCAATGAACTGATTATTTTTATGATGGAGTGAGCGAATGGTATTAGAACAGCAAGTGACTTTAGAATTATTATTTGAGCAATTAGGCTTGCCTGCTGATGAAGCATCAATTGATGAATTTACCAAAAATCATCAGCTACCATCAGACGTGATTTTGCCGGATGCAGATTTCTGGAATGAGGGGCAAAGCGCTTTTCTTCGCGAACACTGGCATCAGGATGATGAATGGATCGTAATCATTGATAAACTGAACCAGCTTTTACATGTCGAAAGTGATAAAGAAGGCCCTGAAAGCAATTAAAGTTTCTTTATACAAAAAGACACAACAAAACCTAGTCCTTTGACTAGGTTTTTTTTGTCTTATCTTATAAGTTAGTCCTATAAACAACTACAATATATCTGATATAAGGAGGGCATATGCTCGGGAAGAACCAACCATCCTTAGAACTGTTATTTTCTCAACTCGGCCTCGCTAACAGCCCGGCGGCAATTGAGCTTTATATACGTACTCATCAGCTACCTGCCCATATGTCATTGCATGAAGCACCGTTCTGGAATAAAGCGCAGCGTTCGCTGTTGATTAGTCATCTGGTACAGGATGATGACTGGGCAATCTGGATTGATGAACTGAATCAGCAATTGCATCTGGATGCAGATCGACGCCGTTTGGCTTGAGTAAATCAAATTAATTCATAAAAAATGCCTCATCAATGTGAGGCATTTTTATAGGAACAGATTTCGTTGTTTTAATGCATACGGCTACGCAGAATCTGAATAAACCATTCCAGTTGACGATATTCATCAAATGCCGGATGCTGGCCTACCAGTTCATGGTCAAACTGGGCCGTTTTACTGTATTTATTTAACCAGTGACGAGTCATGGCAGGCTCTTTCTTACTGGCAGATGCATAAGCCAGGAAGAAATAAATATCCGCATGCTCATAATTGGTCATTGGTTTTAGAATCTGCTGGGTAATAAGCGCATAATGATCTTCTTTGGTCAGCTCAAAGTAGATCATATAGGCTTTGGCCAGGTGTAAAGACAGATTGATATACAAATCCAGTGGCATTTCTTCAAATTCAATCCGGCTCTGCTCCAGCAGAACAATCGCTTCTTGCAGGAAATGCACCTGCTCTTGACGTAACTGACTGATGGTCACCAGTTGCAGACGAAGATCAGCCCGTTCAAGCGCCAGCTCAGGCGTATTGCCATTTAAAAATAGCTGATCTGTTTCACCAATGCGTGTAATGATCTCTTTGGGGGTTGGTCGCATGAACGCAGTCCTCATATCTCAATGATTGCTATATGAGGCTGAAAATTGAAATTTAAAGCGTTAAAAAAGGATTAGAGCAAACGGGTATCACTTCTTAACCAGGCAGTGATTGATAAACGTTGATGTCTGGCTTTTAAAACTTCATGCATTAAATCACTTTGGAAGAATGCAATACGGTTTGGTTTAGGCTGGATAATATGCCATTGATCATTTTTATCCTGCAGATGTAATTCGCCGCCCCAGTTATCTTGCCAATCATCATGCAGATAATAAACCGCAGAAATCATTCGGCCATTTTTGCCTTGAGGATTATCGCGATGCAGGGCATAGAACTCACCCGCGTTATAGCAGGCAAAATGGGCTTCCACATCTTTAATGCCTAAATAAAACGCGCGGTTTAAAATTTGAGAAAATTGTTGAAGGGTTTGAATGTGTCGGTGGGAAATTTGAAATTCAGGTTGTAACCAAAGAATATGATCACTACGGATGTTGTTAACGACACCATTTTGAATGGCTGCATTACGAAATTCGTTTAAGTGGCTTAAGCATTCTTGACTCACTGCATGTTGATATTCGCTAGAGTAAGCATCGTCAACAATACTAAAGCCATGTTGATCTAAATCATCTAAGATTTGATCAACATTCCAATCCCCTGGGATGATAACTGCTTCCATTTTTTCAATTCTCGATAGTGTGGTAAAAAAAGGTCCGCTATTTTAGTGCAATAATCGTTTCTGAACGAAATAGTTTTTCATGTTAAAATAGCAATTGATCTTAGGAATAATTGAAACATGAATTACCGTCACTCTTACCACGCAGGCAACTTTGCCGATGTCATGAAGCACGTTTTATTGCTTCAGTTGTTGACTCGACTGAATGCAAAAAACAAACCTTATCGCTATGTAGATACACATGGTGGTGCAGGTAAATATGATTTGTCGACTGCCGAAGCGCAAAAATCAGGTGAGTTTTTAAACGGTATTCATCGTCTGATTAAGCTGGATGATTCGGTCAAGCGTAATGCGCCAGAAGGTGTACAACAATATTTAAAAATTGTTGAGAAAATGCGTGAAAACTTTGGTAAAGGTGCATATCCGGGTTCACCATGGTTTGCACTGGAAGGCATGCGTGAAATTGACAAGGCCACCATTTTTGAAATGCAGCGTGATGTCTTCCAGCAGTTACGTCATAACATTTTTGACAAACGCGCCGGTTTGCATGAACGTGATGCGTATGAAGGCTTGCTCGCAGTCATTCCACCGAAAGAAAAACGTGGTCTGGTGATGATCGATCCGCCGTATGAGCTGGAGCGTAAAGACTTCCCACAACTGGTTGAATTATTGGTTGCTGCTTATAAAAAATGGCCGACAGGCGTATTTGCAGTTTGGTACCCAATTAAAGACCGTGCCATGATTGAACGTTTCGAGAAGAAAATGTTCAAGACCGGGATTCGCCGTCAGTTGGTATGTGAAATCTGTGTATGGCCAGATGATACACCAGTGGGTTTAAATGGTTGTGGTTTACTGGTGATTAACCCACCTTGGAAGTTCTCTGAAGATGCAGACGAAGCGCTGCAATGGTTATTTCCGCATTTACGTATGCAGGAAAATGGCGGTCATGCAGCAGTTCGTTGGTTAGTAGGCGAATAATATTTTAAAGATCGGGTCATAGTTAGGATCGACAAGAATGACAAGTACAAATAAGCCGGAACACGAATCTTCCAAAGATTTGCCATTTGATGGCATCACCTTCGAGGTGGAAGAGGTAGAGCATACCCAGGAAGGGCAAAGAGTTAAGCGTCGAGGTATCTATCTGTGGCCTAACCTGATTACAACCGCTGCGTTGTTATCAGGCTTTTACTCGATTATTGCCAGTATGAATGGCGAATTTCAGCAAGCTATTTATGCCATTTTCTTGGCAGCTTTATTTGATGGTCTCGATGGTCGTGTGGCACGTGCGATTGGGGCACAAAGTCCATTCGGTGAACAGTTCGACTCACTATCCGATATGCTGGCATTTGGGGTGGCACCGGCTATTTTGATGTATAGCTGGGGATTAAGTGATTTAGGCCGTATCGGGCTGGCGGCTTGTTTTGTCTATACGGCTTGTGCAGCTTTCCGTCTAGCCCGCTTTAACGTTCAGATTGGAGTGGTGGACAAACGCTACTTTATTGGCGTTGCGAGTCCATTAGCAGCCGTCATTATTATTTCACTGGTCTGGGTAGGATTGGACTTCCCGGCTGTGTTTGATATTCGTGATTTTACTGTACAAATCATTAATGCTGCAATTATTGTAATCGTTGGCTTATTGATGATTTCTAATATCAAATACTATTCATTTAAAACCGTAGAGCGTAGACGGGTACCGTTTTTCGTGTTGCCGATCGCGGTGTTTATCTTTGCAGCGATGACTTATAATATTCCGGTAGGGATTCTCGTGATCTCTGTCATCTATGCCTTGTCTGGTTTCCTTACAACATTCATGGCGAAAAGACAGAGTACCTTATAACAATATAAAAATAAGGAGTTTGAGATGCAGTTTCTTCAAGATTTTCTAGATCGTTCGAAACAGCTGAATCAGACTCCTGCTGTTTCCCAGCATAATCTTGCCTATCATGGGCCAAACCAGAAATATAAAATTATTCATCAGGGCTTGACACTTCCTGATCTGCCTGCGCCACTTCATTATCTTAATTTTCTGAGTATTATCGGTCAGCCCAATGCACCGATGTTGGCAAACCCGAGTGCTATTCAAACCAATGCACTGGATACAGCCACGGTAATCTGTAGTACCAGTCCGCATATGGCAGGACAATTAAATTGCTACTCAGTCAAAAAGGATTGCAAGTTTCAGTATGGCCTGTTTCAGTTTCTGGATCGTGAGAAACTGACGGGCGACTTTCCGCATTTTCGTTTACAGCGGTTTGATTCTGAACTGAGCTTTGATCTCAGCATCCATACGACCAATCTGATTTCACATTTTACCCAAATGCGCTTTGCACTGGCTGATCATTGGTCTTTGCTCTGTTATTGTCAGGGCACTTTACATTATAAAGATCAGAAATATCTCATCGAGAGTTTAGGTAGTTTTGAATTTGCACGAAGCTTTAATTTTCCCTATTTGCCTTTAGCGTTTCTGACTTATCAGATTATTAACCTGAGTGAAGGGCGGCAATTATTGCTGGCACAAATTCGGGATAGTCTGAATAGCATTGTGCAGTCACGAATTTATCTGCGTGACCTGAAAAATATGACCAGTCAAATGTTCGATCAAAAAGTCTATTTCAAGGTGCATCGGGTTTATCCGAGTGTGACTACCCCAAATGGGCAAAAGATGTATCTGCCACGTGAGTTTGAATGGTGTTATGAAGATGGCAAAGGAGCACAGATCTGGTTGCAGGGGCAAAGTCGGGGAGATTTTAAATTTGGTCTGGCTGCCGGTTATGTCGGCAGCTTTAATTACGAAGTCAGAATTAATGGGGAGACTGAGCATGGGGAAGGGGGCTACTGTGAATATATAGATTGCCGCTCCTTGCGCTTTCAGGAACACAATAAAAAAGAGAAATTATTAAGTGCATTGGCCAATCCTGTACCTTTAATGCTCAAAAAATAGGGAAAATCGGCATTTTTGTAGAAATAATAATCAACTGAGGTATTTTCTTAAAAATAGGGGTTGCGCTTGCTTGGGATTGGTCTATAATGCACATCCATCGGCGGTGATGAAGATTAAAACTTCTGATAAAACAGTAACTTAGCATGAAATGGTTAAGTTAGGTTTTAGAAAGGAAGTTTAAAAATAATTTTCATTACTGGTTGACTTTCTAG
>NZ_VPED01000033.1:0-35869 GCF_013417335.1 Acinetobacter sp. YH16031 | reverse complement strand
CGGATGCATATATTGCAGAAATTACTCAACGCTTGAATCATCGTCCAAGAAAAAGACTCGGCTTTAAAAGTCCGAGTCAGGTATTATGGCAACAACATGGTGTTGCACTTCAAATGCTAATCTAAGATATATAAAATACGTACTAACAAATGTGCTGGAAGCGTCCAAGCCAGTAACCATAAAAAAGGTTGAATCAAAGCCTGTAATGCACTATCTGCTTTTAACAGATGTAGCAAAGGATCTGCATGAGTTAATAGCCATCCTGCAAATACAGACAGGACGATGACAATAAGGATGCTCTGTTTCAGAATTTTTTGAATATCATCAAAAGCACGTCGCCCATATGCTTCAGCAAGTTCCTGCATCATACCCTGCAAAATCCCCGTCCCCGAAACAAATAATAAAGAATAAATAGATAAACACACAGCCATAGCAGCCACATGTTGCGGTGAGTAATGAGACAGGAAAATCATGTCAAATATTCCGACCAACATTATGATGCTATTACTCAAAAAAATCGGTACCCAAAGATGCAAAAACTGTTTCATTGCAAAATCACTCTATTCTTAATTCTTTTCTCGGGTTTTATTTTTAAACTGAATTATTTAAAACTGAGATATACAGTGGAAATCACATACAATCCTTGTGCCATAAATCTTTATATTTATTGATTTTTATAGAAAAGTTTAGTTTCTATCTTTAGTTCGCTTATAGAAAATAATAATTTATTGAGCTCAGAAACTATGAGTTTTTTTCGTTCCAATTTAACAATTTAATCAAAAGAAAGAATGATCATGACATGAAAAGCAGGATGCTATTTGAAATACGAACCTGCTAATCAGTATTTTTATTTAATGATATATATGCACTTATATAGTGTTCTTAATTTTAAAAAGATTATTTTCATCAGATAAAATCACCAGACTTGCTCTTCCTTTATCTAATGATATTCATTTCAGGAGTTAGGTTGCTGGAACATAGCAATTACCTCAGCTTCTGTCATTTTTTTGGTTTGATTGTTAAATGAATAAAATGCTGGCTGATGATCTATATAAATTTCTAAATTGAAATCCAGATCCTCTGGCAGTTGCTCCAAAGTAAATACATTAATATTGGCAAAGGAATGATCTTTGGTCCGCCAGAAAATAAAAGTACCACAGGCATTGCAAAAACCACGCTCTGCCCATTCAGAAGTACTTGCAACAGATAAATGCTGCTGATCAATAAAGTGAATATTTTCTATATCAATCGACATTAATGGTCCACTTGTCTGGCGGCGGCACATGGAACAATGACAGGCAGCAACTTCATGATTTCTGAGCTGAACTTCAAATCGAGTCGCTCCGCATAAACATCTCGCTTTCATGATTATTCTTCCTCGGTATTATTATTTTTAATCATTTTACCGGATTCATCATAAGTAAAAGGCTTTGTACATTTCCTCATACAATTTTTTATTGCTGATCGAAGCACCATCTGCCTAAACTTGTCATTCAAATCCAGTATTTAAAATAATAAGGACAAGCTATGGATCTCAAGAATCTTTCAGGTTTGCAGATTATGCAAGAGATGCTTAAGGGCAATCTGTCTATGCCTTCTATGGCAACCACCATTCCCATGTCTGCTGGCGAAGTCGAACCGGGACATGTGACCTTTTTTGTAAAAGCTGATGAACGCCATCTGAATCCTATGGGAGGTGTACATGGCGGTTTTGCCGCAACTGTTTTAGATACGGTAACAGGCTGCGCGATTCATACTTTACTTGAAGCCGGTGTCGGTTATGGCACAATTGATCTGAATGTAAAAATGTGCCGTCCAATTCCTCACAACCAAGAACTAAAAGCGATCGGAAAATCAATTAATCTCAGTAAAAACCTAGGTATTTCCGAAGGTCAAATTCTGGATGACGAAGGTCGTATTTATGCCCATGCCACAGCAACCTGTATGATTTTTCGCAATTCCGACCATTAACGTGTTTAAGGCTTAAAGTACGCCCCATTTCCCTTGCGGTGCTTTTACCAGCTTCGGCTGAGTCAAAGCCCGATATTCAAAATAATGCTTAGAAACATTCGATACACTAAGCACCTGAGTTTCTTTAGCAGAAGCCTGCCACACTTTAGACTGGTTCGACCCAGTCAGAAGATTGCCAGTAAGCGCATAAATATAAAGTTCTTTTTGCCGAGTTTCAGGCGTGTTCAGAAAGATCTCAAAGCTAAATTGGCGTTCTTGTTCGACCAACCACTTTTCTGCAAACCATAATTGCAGCAAGTCACCCAGATACAATTGTTTGGTCGCTAAGGGCCATAAACGGATTTCTGCACCAGCCACAGGGGTAAAGTATTGAGCTGAATCTTGAATAATATCGAGATAATGATCTTGATAAAAAGACAGTTGAGAGAAGATTTGAGGGATAGTGAGCGTATTCATTCGCTTTCTCCGGTTTAGCCATTTTTGTGCTGGCAAGTAGGTTTAAATCCACACTGTTTGACCATTTGGTCAAACGACTTTATGTTTTCAATCTAGCAAGTGAAATTTGTTCTGACAAGCATTTTTTAAGAATTTAATGCAATCGTTTAAATTAAAATCAGATAAGTGCAATTTGTAATAAATATGACAGTTTTTTCTTGACCCTTTGCAAAATCTCTCTATAATCGCATTCAGATTCTCCCATAGCTCAGTCGGTAGAGCGACGGACTGTTAATCCGCAGGTCCCTGGTTCGAGCCCAGGTGGGAGAGCCAAATTCAAGAAAGCCCAAGCATTTAAGACTTGGGCTTTTTTATTGCCTGAAATTTCATTTATAAAATGATTCGATTCTTCTTTTCTCTTATATATTCTTACTCTGCCCTTTTATTTACCTAGTTAGATTGGCTTATATTCTCGTTTAATCAAATGTGCTGTTATAAGCCGTTATTCTAAAATTGACGACAGCTTTTGCTATCTTGCACTTCAAGTTTTTCCTTCTAATCAAATTTTAAAATGCTTAGGCTATTTTAAATCCTTTCAATAGATAAATAAGCTAGGTAGCGAATCTTATATTTATAAAAAAATCCCCCGATTTGGAGGATATTTTTTAATGTCTTAATTGAGTAGCTTTTTAAGCTGCTTTTGCAGGCACACCACTGTGGAAACGGAACATTTCATCTGGACTAAGAATCAGATTCTTTTCTACTTCACGGATATGCTCAATTCGGCTTTGAATATCTTCTTGTGGATTTTTCAGTTTAGCGGTTTTTGCCACATCTAAAGCTAAGGCCAAGTAGTCCTCAAAATGGCGAGATTCAGATTTAAGCAAGTAACGGTAGTAACGTCCTAGCTCATCATCCACCAGCGGCGCAAGCGCATAGAATCGCTCACAAGAACGTGCTTCTACAAAAGCACCAATCACCAGCACATCAATTAATGCTTCGGGTTCATAGGTTCGGATTTCCTTACGCAAACCACCTGCATAACGCCCTGCACTGAGTCCAATCCATTGCTGGCCACGCTTATTCATGAATTCCAGCACCTGTTCATAGTGCAGCATTTCTTCACGGACCAGTTGCGCCAGTTTCACTTGTAAATCTACGAAGAAGCTATAGCGGAACATCAGGTTCATTGCTGTACTGGCTGCTTTCTTCTCACAGTTGGCATGATCCTGCATCAGGATCTCCAGATTCTGTAATGCCTCATCAAGCCAGGCTTTTGGTGTTTCACAACCCAAGAAGCCAATGACAGGCTTCATCAGTTCATCATAATCAATATTTGACATATATCTTTTGCAATCTTAACGCGCAGCTTTAATTGCAGCCTTCATTTGTTGTACAGCTTGCGCCAGACCAACAAAAACTGCATCAGCAATAATCGAGTGACCAATATTTAATTCATGAATTTGAGGAATTGCAGCAATTGGAGTGACATTATCCAGGTTCAGACCATGACCTGCATTGACCACCAAACCTTTAGAAGCCGCATACTCTGCCCCTTTGATAATACGCTCTAGTTCAACCTGCTGTGCTTCAGGCGTTGCTGCATCGGCATAAGCACCTGTATGAAGCTCAATTGTAGGTGCACCACAAGCCACTGCCGCATCAATCTGGGCAATGTCTGCATCAATAAATAGCGACACATCACAGCCAATCGCAGACAGTTCCTGCGTAGCTTTTTTCACATCTTCAAAATGACCAACGACATCCAAACCACCTTCAGTCGTCACTTCCTGACGTTTTTCCGGTACAAAACAGACATGCTGCGGCTGGATTTCTTTAGCAATCGCCACCATTTCATCAGTTACGGCCATTTCCAGATTCATATGGGTAGTTAATACCGGACGCATACGACGTACATCTTCGTCCTGAATATGTCGGCGGTCTTCGCGCAAATGCAGGGTAATTCCCTCTGCACCGGCCTGCTCACAGATCAATGCAGCATTGACTGGGTCTGGGTACGTCGTACCACGTGCTTGTCTTAAAGTTGCGACATGGTCAATATTGACACCAAGTAATGCAGCCATAATATTTTCCTAACTACGATTGAGATTGAGAATTTTGGATCCACAATTGTCGACTTTTTAGTGGTCGATCACCAAGCAAAGCAGTGATCACCTGTCGATATAGCTTCGTCAGTAATTGTAACTGTTCTGGATTAAAATCCCTACCATTTTCATAGTGCTGCATTGTTAAAATCTGCTGGCCCGACATGGTTGAACGTAAGGCTTTAGCCGAAGGCATAAAACCTTCATTCAACTGAAAATAGTAATGTTGCACGGGATTGATTGGTGCCTGATTGGCATCGACCGAAAAATCCAGTTCATAGCCTAGTTCTTCTAATAAGATATGTTCAAACTGACGCAGAACCTGTTTTAAATAAGTATTGGGATTTTCCTGATCGGAGAGTTTTTGCAAGGCATTCAACGTTTCGCCATATTTGGCAAAGGTCAGCGGCATTTGCACTTCAAGCGGACATAAACGCAACAGGATTTCATTCAGATAAAAGCCAGAAAAGAAGGCATCACCGAAAAAAAAGATCGGCTGATTAACAATTTCTAATTTGGTGAAGTTTTTCAGTTCAGATTTGCCTGAAGCTAACAAGCTGATGGGTTGATATTGGGGTGGAGGATTTTGTCTCAGTATCCCGTCGATACGGCCATATTCCTGGGTAAATAAATGCACAATATGACTGCGATCGCGATATTTACGATGATGAATCAGGTATCCATGCAGCACTTCATTACGCATAGGCTGCTTCTTTAATCTTTATTCTTTTTTGAGTTTTTCTCGTCTTCTTCGTCATCCCCATCAGGAATGGCGGCACCCACAACAGCCGCGGTCCCTTTGACCGCGTACTTTGTGGTTTTATAGGCAACTTTGGCAGGAACGGTCACTACTTTATGAATACAGCCCTGCAAAAATAAAACACATGCAATGACTGCCAGAAATTTCATCATGATCCGTTCCCGTCCAATTTAAATGTCGCTATAACCTAGACTTTTCAGTGCCCGCTCATCATCAGACCAGCCGCCTTTGACTTTCACCCAAAGCGTTAGCATGATTTTCTGCTCGAACATTTTTTCCATGTCGACACGAGCATCCATACCGATTTTTTTCAGCTTGGAGCCTTTTTCACCAATCACAATGGCTTTCTGGCCAGCACGATCAACGAAAATAGTCGCATCAATATAAGTACATGCCGGCTTCATACGACCTGTTTTTTCGTTCAGGGTCGGCTCTTCAGTTTTGAAAGATTCGATCTGAACAGTTAAATCGTATGGTAGTTCTTCACCTAACTGACGCATGATCTTTTCACGGATAATTTCAGAGGCCAGGAAACGCTCTGAACGATCGGTAAGCTGATCCAGTGAATATAGCGGCGGCTGGAATGGCAGATACTTGGCAATCGTATCGCGTAAGTGTTCGAGGTTGGCACCACGAAGTGCAGACACCGGTACGATTTCAGCAAAGTTCATCAGTTTGGCACGTTCACGAATCAGCGGTAAGGCCTCATTCTTGTTCTCGAACGTGTCCAGCTTGTTGATCACCAGAATGACTGGCATATCCGCATTTTTTAATTTCTCCAGAACAAGCTCATCGTTCTGGGTCCATTTTTGTGCATCAACTACAAACAGCACCAAGTTCACGTCACGCAATGCAGAGTGCGCAGCTCGGTTCATCATTTTATTGATGGCACGCACTTCTTTCTTATGCATCCCCGGTGTATCAACAAATACCGCCTGAGACTTTTCACGTGAATCAATCCCTACGATTTTATGACGTGTAGTTTGTGGTTTACGTGAAGTAATTGAAAGTTTCTGGCCCAGTAAGTGGTTCATCAAGGTTGATTTACCCACGTTTGGACGTCCGACAATCGCCACGAAACCGCTACGATAATCAGAAGGAATTTCAGTACCCTGTGCACTGAAAAATTGACTAATCAAGTCATTGCTGTCGCTTTGCGACTCGTGATCAGCATCAATGTGATCGGAATGAGTAGTCATTAAGACTTATGCTCCAAATGTTTTAAAATATCTGCCGCAACCGCCTGTTCAGCGAATCGTCGGCTTGAACCTTCACCGGCCATGACCGGCAAGCCTTCTACCTGGCATTCCACTTTGAAATGCTGGTTCGGGGCATCACCCTGAATATCTACAACCTCGTAAACTGGGAGAGGTTTTTTACGTGCTTGTAAATATTCCTGTAGGCGTGATTTAGGGTCTTTCAGTTGATCCGTTGGTTCTATATTGTCTAAATACGGCTCGTACCATTTTAGCACAATCGCCTGTAGTACAGTGAGATCACCGCAATCCACATAGATCGCACCAATGATGGCTTCGACCGTATCCGCAAGTATAGACTCACGATGATGACCACCCGATTTCAGCTCACCCGTACTGAGAATCAGGTTCTGACTCAATTTTAGATCATTGGCAATTTTCCCTAGCGCTTCCTGTCGGACAAGAGTCGCACGCATACGCGTCAGACGACCCTCATTTTCCTGTGGGTAAGCAGTAAAGAGATAATTGGCTATGATCATCCCTAAAAGAGAATCGCCTAGAAATTCTAGGCGTTCATAGTTGTGTTTATGACTGACTGAACGATGAGTCAATGCCAGTTTTAACAGATCAGCTTGTTTAAACTGATAGCCGATCCGCTTGGCAAGACGCTCATCATTTAGTTTTGACTGTGCTTTGATCAAAATCTTTCTCAAACTTCATCACTAAATCGATATTCAATATGAAATTCTTGCGAATTTCATAATTCTTGTGCACCTGTAAACCATCAGTATTGGTTACCTTGGCAATTTCATCAAACTTCAGATCGCGAATATTGTTCATTTCTAAACGCTGACCCATCTGCTGACGAAATTTTTCTGGTGCAATATTTGCCGGAGAACTCTTTAAAAGTTCCTCAATCTGATTGTCCACCATACGATCATCAAAGTATGGCCCCCAAACTGCAATCGCAACTTTGGCAAGAAAAGCAAACCCCACGATTGCAAATAAAATTCCAATATACGAAGCACCTTGTTGATGTTTCATTTTTTATTTTCCTGACTGAAATAATTAATCGATTATTCCGTTTCGACTAAACGATGGCAGTTTAAAGCCAGGTTCTTTATGCATCCAGATATAGAATGCGCGACCTGTTAAGTTTTCTTCCGGAACAAAGCCCCAGAAACGACTGTCAGCACTTTGATCGCGATTATCCCCCATCGCAAAGTAATGATTTTCTGGAACTTTCACTTCCCAATATAAACCATTTTCAGCTGAAAACTTACCATTTTCTATATAGTTAAGGAATGGAGCCTGACGAGCTACATTGACTCCTTCCAGCTCACGCATAGTGAAGGTATGTTCGCCAATGGTTTCTTTATGATAAATCGAATTTGGCGTATCCAGGCGATCTTTTTCACGACTGAATTCTACTGGAACTTTTGCTACTTTCTCACCATTAATGGTTAACTGGCCATGATCATAAACAATATGATCACCTGGCAAACCAATTACACGTTTGATATAGCTAATCGTTGGTTGTGGTGGATAACGGAAGACCACGACATCACCACGTTCCGGGCTACCTGTATCCAGAATTTTTGTATTTACAATCGGTAATTTCACACCATAGTCAAATTTATTGACCAGGATAAAATCACCGGTTTCCAGTGTTGGAACCATAGAATCTGATGGAATATTGAAAGGTTCGTACAGGAAAGAACGCAATACTAAAACGACGGCCAAAACCGGCCAGAAATCATAAGCCCAAGTAATAATGAAGTTTTCATTGCCCTTGCCTTTGGTCTGTCGTTGTTTCAGAACAAATTTATCCAGCAACCAGACCACGACGAAAAATAAGGTCGCAGGAACAAGAATCAAATTAAAATCAAAATCCATGGGCTTATTATCCTTATAGTATTAGCGTTCGACTTTCAGTACAGCTAAGAACGCTTCTTGTGGAATTTCAACACTACCCACCTGTTTCATACGTTTCTTACCTTCTTTCTGTTTTGCAAGAAGTTTCTTCTTACGTGATACGTCACCACCATAACATTTTGCCAATACGTTTTTACGCATTGCTTTTACAGTAGAACGGGCAATAATTTGCGCACCAATAGCCGCCTGAATTGCCACATCAAACATCTGACGAGGAATCAGGTCTTTCATTTTTTCAACCAGTGCAATTCCACGGTGACGTGCATCCTGGCGATGGCAAATCATTGCTAAAGCATCGACTTTTTCACCATTGATCAGGACATCCACTTTCACCAGTGATGAACTTTCAAAACGCACAAAGTTGTAATCTAGTGACGCAAAACCACGTGAACAAGATTTCAATTTATCAAAGAAATCCATCACCACTTCGGCCATTGGAATTTCAAAAGTAACGGATACCTGATTCGCCATGAACTTCATGTCTTTTTGTACACCACGGCGCTCAATACATAGGGTCATCACATTACCTAAGTATTCTTGTGGTACCAAGATATGACATTCTGCAATTGGTTCACGCAGGTCTTCAACAGTTGAGCCATCTGGCATTTTTGACGGGCTATCGATGTAAATGGTATTGCCATTTTTCATCACTGCTTCATAAATTACCGTTGGTGCTGAAGAGATCAAATCCAGATCGTATTCACGTTCTAGACGCTCCTGTACGATCTCCATGTGCAGCATACCTAAGAAGCCACAGCGGAAACCGAAGCCTAGAGCATCAGAACTTTCTGGTTCGAAGAACAACGCAGAGTCATTGATTTGCAGTTTATGCAATGCTTCACGGAAAGGTTCAAAATCACTGGAATCGATTGGGAACAGGCCCGCATAGACCTGTGGTTTTACTTTTTTAAAGCCAGGTAATGTTGGAACTTCTGGAGTAGTTGCCAGCGTAATGGTATCACCGACTGGTGCGCCAAAAATGTCTTTAATACCGGCAATCACGAAACCAACTTCACCCGCTTCAAGGATATCGGTTTCAGTATGCTTCGGATTGAAAATACCGACTGAAGTGATGATATGTGTCTGACCAGTCGATTTCACCAGCATCTTGTCGCCTTTGCGAACACGCCCCTGTTTCACACGAACCAGAGATACCACGCCCAGGTAGTTATCGAACCATGAGTCAATAATCAACGCTTGCAGCGGTGCATCACGTTCACCTGTTGGTGCAGGAATGACATTCACCAGCGTTTCAAGTACACCTTCAATACCTAGGCCAGTTTTTGCTGAACAGGTCGGTGCTTCAGTCGCTTCAATCCCGATAATATCTTCAATTTCCTGAATTACACGTTCGGGTTCAGCTTGTGGCAAGTCAATCTTGTTCAGTACTGGTAAAACTTCCAGACCCTGCTCAATCGCGGTATAGCAGTTTGCAACAGACTGCGCTTCTACCCCTTGCGCTGCATCTACAACGAGAAGTGCACCTTCACAGGCCGCCAAAGAACGTGAAACTTCATAAGAGAAATCCACGTGTCCCGGGGTATCAATGAAGTTCAACTGATACTCTTGGCCATTGGGATGGGTATAGTACAAGGTGACCGAAGTCGCTTTGATGGTAATCCCACGTTCGCGTTCAAGTTCCATAGAATCAAGAACTTGAGCCTGCATTTCACGATCCTGCAAACCACCACAAGTTTGAATAAAACGATCTGCCAGAGTCGATTTACCGTGGTCAATATGCGCAATAATCGAGAAGTTACGAATGTTTTTAATATCAACAGATTTTTTAGCTTGCGCCATGGGCTACCTTGAGAAAAAAACGCGCTATGCAATTTAAAAAGTCATTGCATAACAAAAGCCGAATAGAAATTGCCGAGGATTATAGCAGAATGGAGATACAGAAAAAGAATTATCTTTCTTCTCTCTCGCCTATCTTAAATACATAACCGCTTTATGTTTTATTTTCTTTTCCTCAGCTTTTTTTCAAGAAAACAGCTTGTTAAATGGGTTGCCTCCTATTTGGTAGCTACACTCTATTCAATCTCGATATCATTACCTTATTAGATTGATTCTTCTCTTATCGCCTTTGCTTCTTCACTCAAATATAAAGTAGAAAAATCATAAGGGTTAATACTGTCTGAGAGAGGCTGATAAGTTTGGGTAAAACTTGGCGACATACGCTTCGGACGACCCGACGCAATTTCGATACAGGCCCACTGCGTGCTACCGGTAAATAGGACATTCTGATCCTTTGGACGATAAAAAGCATACTGTCTGAATGAATACAAGGCATTCAGATCACTTAACCAGGTTCTTAAAATCAGTTCATCCCCTTCAAATGCCGCTTTGCGATACTGGACATGATGTTCAACTGCAACCATGGCATGTTTAAGTTGCAAATATTCATTTAAACCGAGTCCTAATTGCTCGATATGGGCCGAGGCCACATCCTGCATCCACTGCACATAAACTACGTTATTCACATGTCCTAGACGATCAATATGTTCAGGTTGTACCTTCAAAACTTGGTCAAAAATACCGGTCACTTTTCTCTAATCCTTTATCGCAATTTTTTCTATGTACAGAGTCTACAGAAATTATGCCTCGGGTAAATTGCGAAGAATAAAAAACCGCCTATACAAGCGGTCTTTTATTGAAGATTCATTTATTTTATGAAATGCGCATCCCGACAATGGCACGTTGACCCTGACGAATCAGACCGACACGGGCAACACTGCCTTTTTTTAGATCTGCCACAGCTTCCACAAACTGGTTACTGTTCAAGATTGCTTTACCATTGATTTGAGTCACGACATCATTTGGCATAATCCGTGCCTGAGCTGCGATCCCGTCTCTACGAACATCTTGAATGACTACACCACCCTTAATCTCTAAACGTTCTTTTTCAGCCGGGCTTAATTCACGAATAGTAACGCCTAATACCGGACCTTTATTTGGCTGAGCCTGGTTACCTGCTTTGGCTGGCGTTTCATCTGGCGCAGTCGTGAGTGTTGCATTGATACTACGACGTTTATCATCACGTAATACTTCTAACTGGATCTGCTGTTTAGGCGCAGAACGGTTCAAATAGTTCAGCAACTGGCTAGTGCGTGAAATATCAGTACCATTGTATTTTAAAATCACATCACCGGCTTGCAGACCCGCTTTAGCCGCAGGCGAGTTTGGTGCCACCTGAGTAATTAAAGAACCTTCTGGCTTAGATAATTTATAAGATTCAGCCAAAGTACGGTCGATATCTTGCAGACTTACACCCAGATAAGAACGGGTCACCTTACCATCGCGTTTCAGCTGGTCAGCGACTTCCATAGCGACATCAATGGGAATCGAAAATGACAGACCCATATAACCGCCAGTACCACTGAAGATTCGTGAGTTCACCCCCACCACTTCACCACGCTGATTAAATAATGGTCCACCCGAGTTCCCCGGGTTGAGGGCAACGTCAGTTTGAATAAATGGTACGGCTGTTTCGCCCATCATGTTACGCATCTTGGCACTGACAATGCCGGCGGAAGCGGAGTAGTCAAAACCAAAAGGCGAACCGATTGCTAGTACAGGCTCACCTACACGTAATTTATCAACATCACCAGTACGCAGTTCCGGGAAACCTGAACCATTGACTTTCAATAAAGCGACGTCAGTACGCTCGTCACTTCCCACAACTGTCGCATCAATTTCCCGACGATCATTCAAGGTAATTGTCACTTTAGACGCATCTTCAACTACGTGGTGGTTGGTCAGCAGATAGCCATCCTTACTAATGAAGAAGGCACTCCCATATCCGGTTTTTTCCTGCGGTACACGTGGCTGCGGAATAATCACCTGATTACCAAAGAAACGGCGTAAAATTTCAGGAACCTGTTGTTGCAAGAGCTCTTCTTCGCTCATTTTCTTGACAACACTCACACTGACAACTGCCGGACTAACCTGATCAACCAGGTTAGAAAAATCGACGGGTGTTACTGCCTGTAACTGAGCAGCACTCATGGTAACAGTCGCTGCAAATAATCCTTTTTTTAAATCCAGAATTTTCATATAAATTATTCACCCAAATTGTTGATAAATTTATGTAAATAGGTTTTATCACAAACTTCATATATTTTAAGTAACAATATGTTCGAAAGCTTGAATGTTGGCAACCTTTAATTTTTCTAAAGCATTAAGTTAAAGCTTTTATTAATTTTTTTCATCAATAAATGAGCACTTAAACGCTTGCCTTTTGTACAAAAAAGCGCTCTGATTAACGGACTTTTTTCAATTAGCTGATGGACATGTCTAATTTTCCCCTTACCCATCATTTTGACGTGATCATTGTGGGCAGTGGTGGTGCCGGTCTTAGTCTAGCACTTTCTTTGCCTGAACATTTTAATATTGCAGTTCTTGCCAAATCCACCCTGACCGATGCCAGTACCTATTATGCACAAGGCGGCGTTGCAGCAGTACTGGATGAGACAGACTCGATTGAACAGCATATTGATGACACCATGATTGCAGGTGTACATCTGTGTGAAATGGATGCGGTGAAGCAGACGGTTGAAGGTGGTAAGCCTTCGGTGGATTTTCTGCTGAAACACGGCGTGCAATTTACCCTGGATGAGCAGGAACAATTACATTTGACCCGTGAAGGCGGCCATTCACAGCGCCGAATCATTCACGCAGCTGATGCGACTGGGCGTGCCATTTCTACCACGTTGGTACAGCGCGCTCAGGAAAAAGAAAATATTACCATCTTTGAAAATTACATTGCGATTGATCTGATCTGCTCACAAAAACTGGGCTTAGATGGTGAAAATCGCGCTTTAGGTTTATATGCACTCAATGAAGCAAGTGCACAAGTCCACACTTTCTTAGCTCCATTTACTGCTCTGGCTTGTGGCGGTGCGATGAAAGCCTATCTTTATACCTCGAACCCTGATATCGCGACCGGTGATGGGATTGCGATGGCTTATCGTGCCGGTTGCCGGGTTGCCAATATGGAATTCAACCAGTTCCATCCGACCTGTTTATATCATCCGCAAGCCCGTTCATTCCTGATCACAGAAGCTATGCGTGGTGAAGGTGCGTATTTACGCCTACCTGATGGTGAGCGTTTTATGCTGCGTTTTGATGAGCGTGCTGAACTGGCACCACGTGATATTGTGGCACGCGCGATTGACTATGAAATTAAACGTCTGGGCATTCGTCATGTCTGGCTAGACATTACCCATAAAGATGAAAGCTTCATCAAGGAACACTTTCCAACCTTATATGCACGTCTGCTAGAGCTTGGCATCGACATCACCAAGGAAATGATTCCTGTGGTTCCTGCTGCGCATTATACCTGTGGCGGTGTGGTCGTAGATGAAAACAGTCAGACCGATATTGCCGGACTCTATGCCATTGGTGAAACATCCTATACCGGCTTACATGGTGCTAACCGCATGGCCAGTAACTCACTTTTAGAATGTTTTGTGTATGGCATGAGTGCTGCCAAACATATTCAGGAAAATTTCAAGGCAGATCAAGCAATCCCTGAGGTACCAGAATGGGATGATTCTCAGGTCACTAATCCTGATGAAGATGTAGTTATTCTGCAAAACTGGGACGAGCTGCGTCAGACCATGTGGAACTATGTCGGTATTGTGCGTACCACTAAACGTCTGGAACGTGCCCTGCACCGGATTGAGATGTTGAAGAAAGAAATTAATGAGTATTATCAGGATTATCAGGTGAGCAAAAACTTGATCGAGCTGCGTAATCTGGTATTGGTTTCAGAGATGATTGTACGTTGTGCCATGCAACGTAAGGAATCCCGTGGCCTGCATTTCACCCTGGATTATCCAGAATTGCTGCCTGAGCTACGTAAAACCGTACTGATTCCACCAAGTTTTGAAGTAGAAACTCCTTTGGTGAATGCTTAAAGATATAAATAAGGCAGATAATATTTTTAAATGTTATCTGCCTTTTCTTTGGCTCTGATTTTTTAAATTTTTAGAATAATCAGGATTTAAATAAAGCATATGATTTGTAAGAGTTAATCAGCATTTTAAGGAATGCACGTGTTCTTTACGTGGTGGAACCGAATAGGTTGCTGTCACATGGGCAACCGGCTCTTCCTGATCAATCGAATAAATCCAGACTTCTCCCACAATGAGCGCCTTCCCCACTTTCATCAATTTACTTTCCCCTCGCAGATCAACACCACCCGAAGGTTTACGCAGAAAATTGATATTCAAGTTCGTGGTCACTGCCAGACCAACCAGTCCAATCTCACCGAGGATCGCAATATATAAAGCCAGATCGGCCAAGGTCATCATGGTGGGTCCAGACACTGTGCCGCCGGGGCGCAATTCCTGCTCACTCACGCGATACAGTACGGTTGCACCCTGAGGCACTACAGCTTCGATCTGGCACTTTTCCAGGCTCTGCGGAAATTCCTGCTGTAAAAACTGGATGATTTCTTCTCTTGTACTTTTCATCATGTTTTATCTTCCTGATTTATTCCAATATAGAAGATTCTTCCTTGAAATAACTAGAGAAAAGTATGCCAAAAATGTCTTTAGAATAAAATTATTTTAAATAAGACAGCGCCTGTTCAAACACCTGATCCGGTGTTTGAGTTGCATCCAGACATTTAATCCGCTCTGGATGACGCTGGCATAGTGTTGCATATCCAGCGCGAACTTTCTCAAAGAAAGTAACTTTCTCTTGCTCAAACCGATCCAGCACACCTCGGGCACGAGCGCGATTCATACCCAGTTCAATCGGTGCATCCAGCCAAAACGTAATATCTGGCATACGTTCCACAAAATTTTGATTTAACAGATTCAGCTTGTCTTCACTGAGTCCACGTCCTGCACATTGATAGGCAAAACTGGCATCACTGAAGCGATCACATAAGACAATTTTTCCAGCATTTAAAGCGGGTAAAATCACTTGTGCCAGATGCTGGGCACGTGCCGCATACATCAGCAATAACTCTGTATCATGGCACATCGCTTCTTCGTGGTTTACGGCCAATAACAGCGAACGAATCTGTTCTGCCATTGGTGTGCCACCCGGCTCGCGGGTCAACACGACCTCTTTACCTTGAGCAATAAAATCATCATAGATACGACGAATGAGTGTGGTTTTCCCTACACCCTCAGTGCCTTCAAAGCTGATAAACATGCTCATTCCTTATTTTTTGAACGTAAAACAGAAAGATACTCTTGCACTGCTCTATTGTGGTCTTGCAGACTGCTGCTGAATTTATGCCCACCATTACCCGTTGCAACAAAATAAATATTTTGTGAATTGTCCGGATGCATCGCTGCTTCAATGGCTTTCTTGCTTGGCAAGGCAATCGGTGTCGGTGGTAAGCCAGCCATGGTATAGGTGTTATAGGGTGTTGGAGTGCGTAAATCCTGACGGGTGATATTACCCTTGTAATTCTCACCCATACCATAAATTACGGTTGGATCTGTCTGTAGACGCATGCCGATTTTCAAACGGCGCACAAATACACCAGATACCTGTTGTAACTCGCTATCCAGACTGGTTTCTTTTTCAATGATCGATGCCATGATTAGCGCTTCATATTTATTCTGATATGGCAGATCTGAAGCACGTTTTTCCCAAGCCTGATCCAGAGACTTCATCTGGCGCTGATAAAGATCGGTTAGGATCTTGCGATCCGTTTCGCCTTTGGCAAAGAAATAGGTATCCGGAGCAAACAGACCTTCAGGATGATTAAATGGAATATTGAGTTCTTTGAGCAATTGATCGGTTGGCAAATTCACCACTTCTTTAGTTACCAGATCATCTTTCTTTAAGGCATCAATCAGCTGTTTAAAAGTCGTACCTTCAATCACCAGAATCCGGTTCATCTGAGCATTTTCTGCATTAGAAATCATGTCCAGCACTGCACGAATACTCATACCTTGAGGAATTTCATAAACACCCGCCTTCATGGTGTCATGAATCATGATGCGCTGATACAGCTTTAAAATAATCGGAAAGCTGACATGATTTTCTTTGGCCAGCCGATCAATAAATCCAGAATAGGTTTCACCGTTACTAATTGCCAGTAACTGTTTTTGATCTTCTACAGGATAATCTTTCCATAGGCTAGCTTTCAGGATCAACCCTAGAACCAGGAGTATCCCGATTAGAAATAGAACTATCCCTTTCATGAAACCAGGGCGTTTGGCATTATTTTTCTTTTTGGTTTTAGACTTGGAAGCTGACATATTAATAAGGCATCTGGTTCAATCGAAGACGGTTAAAAAGTTCAATACAAGCATCTACATTTAAAGCACGCTGCTCAAATTGAGTGACAATTTTCATCGGACTGAGCGCATTGCAGAAAAACAGGCTGTCGATATGGGGAATTTCATCCATTTCCACATCACGCTGCTGACAGATAATGCCCTGATCATGCATACGTTGCAAAATTTCTGCACGCATCACACCGAAGACGCCATTATAACGAAGTTCTGGTGTAATCCATGTATTGTTTATACGAATGAAGCAATTACTGCTCACCCCTTCAACAATCGTGCCCTGCACATCAGTGACCAATGCTTCCGGCCAGCCATGCTGATTCGCTTCCTGTTTAAGCAAAACCTGTTCCAGACGGTTTAAGGTTTTCAACCCAACCAGATTCGGCATACTGAGACCAATGGCCTGTTGCAACACACCCGTCTGAATCTGTTCATAATTGAAGTCCTGTACAGTTTTCGGATAATAGAACACCCAAAGATCTGCCGGATGGTCTGGCAGGCTATAACCACGCTGCCCTATACCACGACTCAGTACAATCTTTAAGGTGCCGTTCAGTTCAGCTTCTGATTTCAATAACGCTTGCAAACTTTTTTCAATCAGGTCCAGATCAGCCTGCAAACTTAATTTTTGCTGGCTCATCCTTAAACGGGCTAGATGACGGTCTGCCAACTCGATTCGGTTTCGACGGATGCGTGCGGTAGTAAAGCAACCATCACCATAATGAAAGGCACGATCCAGCACATCTATATCTTTGACAGGTTGAGCATTTTTTAAATACAGCATGCTTTTAAGGCCTCTCTGATGACGGATAGAGCGATGAAATATAAGCTCTGTCTATATATCTGTTTTACTCACATAAAATTCGTTTTTAATTATTTTTTATGCAAAAAAACTCCAGCTATTCTTGCCCCATCCAACAAAACAAAGAAACATTTGAGGCAAATATGAACATCCGTAAATTAAAAATTGGGGTATTGGCAGCACTTATTTCAGTAACCACTTTTAGCGTATCTGCAAAAGACTTTCTGAACGTGTCTTATGATCCAACTCGCGAATTGTACGATAACTTTAATAAAGAATTCAGTGCTTACTGGAAAAAATCTACTGGTCAGGATGTGAACTTTAAACAGTCACATGGCGGTTCAGGAAAACAGGCACGTGCTGTCATTGATGGTCTAGATGCTGACGTCGTGACTTTGGCCCTAGCGGCAGATATCGATGAGATTGCAGCACGCGGCTTGCTACCAAAAGACTGGCAGAAAAAATTCCCACAAAACTCGACACCTTATACCTCAACCATCGTTTTCCTGGTGAAAAAAGGTAATCCTAAAGGCATTAAAGACTGGGGCGATCTGGTGAAACCGGGCGTAGAAATCATTACACCAAACCCAAAAACTTCTGGTGGCGCGCGCTGGAACTATTTAGCAGCTTGGGCTTGGGCGAAACATCAGCCAGGCGGTAATGATACTAAAGCTCAAGACTTTGTTCGCCAGATCTACAAACAAACTAAAGTACTCGACTCAGGTGCACGTGGTTCAACAACGACTTTCGCTGAACGTGGTATCGGTGATGTATTGCTGGCTTGGGAAAATGAAGCACATTTAGCCATTCGTGAACAGCCAGGCAAGTTTGAAATCATCATCCCTTCTTTGTCGATTCTAGCTGAACCACCCGTGGCAATCGTTGAAAAGAATGCCAAAAAAGATGGTAATGAAAATCTGGCTAAAGCTTATTTGAACTACCTGTACTCACCTGCGGGTCAAACGGTTGCTGCAAAGAATTTCTATCGCCCACGTAATGCGGCAGTATTAAAACAATACAGCAATGTCTTTAAATCGCTGAAGCTGGTGACCATTGATAAAGAGTTTGGCGGTTGGGACAAGGTACAGAAAAAACACTTTGCCAATGGCGGTATCTTTGATCAGATCGTAAAGGCAAATAGCACAAAATCGTAATAATAAATGTTTATGCAATGGCCGTATTGAATAAGGCCATTATTGTTTCAAATACTTATAAAATCTTTTATCTTATATTTTCATATAAAATTCATTTTTAATTATTTTTTATGCATAAAGAATAGGTTTATTCTTCACTCATGTTACAAAACGTGTAAGAGTTTGAGGTTCACATGAGCATTTCAACAAAACTAAAACTAGGGGTTCTGGCTGCTGTTATTTCAGCAACTTCATTTTCTGCTGCAGCGCGCGACTTTCTGAATGTCTCTTATGATCCGACGCGTGAACTCTATGAAGACGTCAACAAAGAATTTGGTAAATACTGGAAAAGTCGTACTGGCCAAAGCATCAACTTTAAACAGTCACATGGCGGTTCAGGTAAACAGGCACGTGCCGTGATTGATGGTCTGGATGCCGATGTCGTAACTTTGGCATTAGCCGCTGACATTGATGTACTGGTCGAAAAAGCCAAACTGTTACCTGCAGACTGGCAGAAAAAATTACCACAAAACTCAACACCATATACTTCTACTATTGTATTCCTGGTACGTAAAGGCAATCCAAAGGGCATCAAGGATTGGAGTGACCTGGTAAAACCAGGTGTAGCGATTATCACACCAAATCCTAAAACTTCAGGCGGTGCACGCTGGAACTATTTAGCAGCTTGGGCATATGCCAAACACTTACCGGGCGGTAACGACAAAACTGCACAAGAATTTGTTCGTAAAATCTATAAACAAACCAAAGTACTTGATTCAGGTGCGCGTGGTTCAACCACCACTTTTGCTGAACGCGGTATTGGTGACGTATTACTCGCTTGGGAAAATGAAGCACATTTAGCCCTTCGTGAACAACCAGGCAAGTTTGAAATTGTGACTCCTTCCTTGTCAATTCTGGCTGAGCCACCCGTGGCGATTGTTGAAAAGAATGCCAATAAAAAAGGCAACAAATACTTGGCACAAGGTTATTTAAACTTCCTTTACTCACCACTGGGTCAGGAAATCTCAGCACGTAACTTCTACCGCCCACGCAATGAAAAAGTATTGGCAAAGTACAGTCAGGTTTTCAAGCCACTAAAACTGGTGACTATTGATCAGGAATTTGGGGGTTGGGACAAAGTGCAAAAAGCTCACTTTGAAAATGGCGGCATTTTCGATCAAATCGTAAAAGCCAATACAGCAAAATAAGTTTCACATTGAACAGACAAGGAGCATTCGCATGATACATACCCTCATTGTTCCAGGTGTAGGTGGCAGTGAATACAATCACTGGCAAACCTGCCTGCAACACCGGCTCATGCGTTGCTCCCGTGTACAGCAAAAAGACTGGAATCATCCGGTACTGGATGTATGGGTCGCAGAATTTGTTAAAACCCTGCAAGCCATTCCAGATGATGTACAAATTGTGGCACATAGCTTTGGCTCTTTGACCAGCGTGGCAGCACTGGCCCAGCATCCTGAACTGAATACTAAAGTCAAAAATCTGGTTCTGGTTGCACCTGCCAATCCGGCACGTTTTGGGGAAAATGGTTTTGCCCGTGATAGCCAGACAGATTACAGTGCCTATTTTCAGCAGCTCAAGATTCAGGCTCCAACGACTTTGTTGATCAGTGAAAATGATCCATGGCTAAGTTTTGAAGATGCTCAGGTTCTGGCGAAAGCCTGGAAGATCAAACCGATTAATCTGGGAGCTGTAGGCCATGTCAATGTTGCTTCCGGTTTTGGTTCTTTCCCTGAAATTGAACAATATTTGATTTCAGAAAAGGCTATGCACCATATCAGCAAAGTTGATGAGAGCAAGTATTATTTTAAATTTGCATTTTAGTCCCTGCAAATTATGCTTGTGCCGATTCTATTTTCTAATTTTCGCTGGTTAACTTTAACCAGCATTCTCTCTTTTGAGGAGTAATCATGTCGCAGCGATCCCGAGTGCTGCCAGGATTTGGTCTTTCTCTAGGCTTTACCCTAGCGTATTTGTCATTAATCGTTCTGATCCCGCTATCTGCCGTTTTTATTAAATCACTCGGCATTGGCTGGGAAGGCTTATGGGAAATCCTGAGCTCTGAACGTATCTTGAAATCATTACAGCTAAGCTTCAGTTCAGCCATTATTGCTGCTTTGATTAATGTAGTTTTTGGCCTGTTACTGGCATGGTGTCTGGTGCGTTATAGCTTTCCGGGTAAACGTATTGTCGATGCACTGGTCGATCTGCCTTTTGCCCTGCCAACCGCAGTTGCCGGTATTGCTCTGACTTCTTTATATGCACCGACTGGCTGGATTGGTCAATATCTGGATCCAATCGGCATCAAGGTAGCTTATACCCCGATCGGTATTACCTTGGCTTTGATCTTTATCGGTATTCCTTTTGTGGTCCGTACGGTACAGCCGGTTCTTTCTGATTTAGAAACCGAACTGGAAGAAGCAGCATCTGCACTCGGTGCGAACCGTTTTCAGATCGTCACCAAAGTCATTTTCCCAATTCTGCTGCCAGCACTGATCACAGGTTTTGCTTTGGCCTTTGCACGTGGTGTCGGTGAATATGGCTCGGTCATTTTCATTGCCGGTAATCAGCCCTTTGAAACTGAAATTGCACCATTAATGATTATTTCCCGTCTGGAAGAATATGACTATGCCGGTGCGACCACAATTGCTGTAGTGATGCTGCTCATTTCCTTTGTAATGCTCTTCCTGATTAAC
The DNA here is from genome assembly GCF_013417335.1 of Acinetobacter sp. YH16031. Classification (NCBI taxonomy): domain Bacteria; kingdom Pseudomonadati; phylum Pseudomonadota; class Gammaproteobacteria; order Moraxellales; family Moraxellaceae; genus Acinetobacter; species Acinetobacter sp. YH16031. The sequence continues at coordinate 14,551 of NZ_VPED01000033.1, read as the reverse complement.
TTATTGCAAGCTTGGGCGAGCCGCCGTACCGGGAGAACTGCACGATGAGTTTAAATACCAACAGCAATGCGCTGGCTGAAAAATTGCAATCCCGCGATGCGACTCGTGAGCCGACTTGGGTACGTTATACACTGATTGTGATTGCATTGATCTTCTTTTTAAGCTGCCTGATTCTGCCTTTAGTTCTAATCTTTGTTGAAGCGTTTAAACAAGGCGTTGGCGTTTATACCCAAGCCCTTGTTCATCCAGATACTTTATCTGCGGTCAAACTGACTTTACTAACGGCTGTGATCGCAGTACCAATGAATGTAGTATTCGGCGTAGCTGCAGCCTGGTCAGTGGCGAAGTTTAACTTCCCAGGTAAATCAGTTTTAACCACCATTATCGATATGCCTTTCTCGGTATCACCTGTTATTGCAGGTTTGATGCTCGTACTGATTTTCGGTACTCAAGGCTGGATGGGTGAATGGTTAATGGATAACGACATCAAGATTCTGTATGCCGTTCCTGCGATTGTTTTAGCGACTGTATTTATTACCGTACCTTTTGTAGCACGTGAGCTGATCCCTTTAATGGAAGCGCAAGGTACTGAAGAAGAAGAAGCTGCGATTGTACTCGGTGCATCTGGCTGGCAAACCTTCTGGAAAGTGACCCTGCCAAATATCAAATGGGGTCTGATTTACGGCGTAATTCTGTGTAATGCCCGCGCCATGGGTGAGTTCGGTGCAGTATCAGTAGTTTCTGGCCATATTCGTGGTGAAACCAATACTTTGCCGCTACACGTCGAGATTCTTTATAACGAATATACCTTTAGTGCTGCGTTTGCCGTGTCATCGCTCCTGGCTCTCCTCGCAATTGTGACTCTGGTTCTGAAAACCTGGGTTGAACTGCGCCAGGAAAAACAAGACAAACGTAATGACGATTCAACAGTTTCTTAAGGAATGCACACATGAGTATTCAAGTTAAAAATATTGAAAAACACTTTGGTGCATTCCATGCACTGAAAAACATTTCACTGGATTTCCCGGATGGTCAACTGGTTGCCCTGCTCGGTCCTTCAGGCTGCGGTAAAACGACTCTACTGCGTATCATTGCTGGTCTAGAATCTGCTGACGGTGGTCAGGTGATTCTGGAAGGTCAGGATGCAACCAATGTTCACGTTCGTGAACGTGAAGTGGGTTTTGTATTCCAGCACTATGCCCTGTTCCGTCATATGACCGTATTCGATAACGTAGCTTTTGGTCTGCGTGTGCGCCCACGTTCAACCCGTCCATCGGAAGCTGAAATCAAAAAACGTGTGACCCGCTTGCTTGATCTGGTACAACTTGGCTTCCTGGCTGACCGTTACCCGGCTCAGCTTTCAGGTGGTCAGCGTCAGCGTATTGCACTAGCACGCGCCCTAGCAGTTGAGCCACGTGTACTGTTATTGGATGAACCGTTCGGTGCACTAGATGCCAAAGTCCGTAAAGAACTGCGTCGCTGGTTACGTACCCTGCATGATGAACTGCACATTACTTCAATTTTCGTCACTCACGATCAGGAAGAAGCCTTAGAAGTTGCAGATCAAATCGTAGTGATGAACAAAGGCAATGTAGAACAGATCGGTTCACCACGTGAAGTGTATGAAACACCGAAAACACCATTCGTGTTTGACTTCCTGGGACAAGCTAACCGTTTCGAAGGTCAGAACAATGGCGGCATCATTCAGCTAGGTGAAGACCGTATCCAGTTCGATGCCGCTAAACAGGCAGCTCAGGGTAATGTCATTGTCTTCGCTCGCCCGGATGAACTGCGTATTCATGCACAACAACAAGAGAATGCGATTCAGGCCACGTTTATTCGTGAACTCTGGATTGCAGGAAAAGTTGTTGCGGAACTGAATGATCGCCAAGGCAATCTGATTGAAATTTCACTGACACCAGAAGAAGCTCGCGCTCATCAATTCCGTCCGGATCAAACTGTCTGGTTGAGTGCATTAAATCTGCATTTATTTGAAAACCAGGTCGCGTAAGACTGCAAGATGGGGCTTTTAAATGCCCCATCCTCTTATAGGGTAAAGAATTATGAATTTCCAACAATTAAGAATTATTCGAGAAACTGTTAGACAGAATTTTAACTTAACTGAAGCTTCAGCCGCGCTTTACACTTCGCAGTCAGGTGTCAGTAAGCATATTAAAGACCTGGAAGATGAACTTGGTGTACAGTTGTTTATCCGTAAAGGTAAACGCCTATTAGGACTGACTGAACCAGGTCAGGCACTTCTCGGCATTGTAGAGCGTATGCTGGTTGATGCAGACAATATTAAACGTCTTGCGGATGACTTTAACAAGGTCGATGAAGGCACGCTGACCATTGCAACAACACATACCCAGGCACGTTATGTATTACCGCCGATCGTGAATCAGTTTAAAAAAGAATTTCCGAAAGTTCATCTGATTTTGCAACAAGCCAGTCCAATGGAAATCACTGAAATGCTTCTTCAGGGTGAAGCAGATATCGGGATCGCGACTGAAGCCTTAACGACTGAAGAAAATCTGGCGAGTGTGCCTTATTATAACTGGCAGCACAGTATTATTACGCCGCAAAATCACCCGCTAAATAGCAAAGAACAGATACGTATTGAAGACCTCGCTGGCTATCCGATTATTACTTATCATGGTGGTTTCACAGGCCGTTCTAAAATCGACTCAGCCTTTGAAGAAGCCGGTGTAGATGTTGATATTGTAATGTCAGCTCTGGATGCTGATGTGATTAAAACTTATGTAGAACTCAACATGGGTGTCGGCATTGTCAATGATCTGGCTTATGATCCAGAACGTGACTATCGTCTGAAACAGATTAAAACCGATATTTTCGGGGTAAATACTACCTGGATTGCAGTACGTAAAGGCCACTTATTACGTGGTTATGGTTATGAGTTTATTTCTTTATGCTCACCAGATGCGGACATCAAGGCACTGAAAAAAGTGGCTTATCCAGATGAATAATATGGATTGAATTTTCTAACTTGAAGAGGCGTATTGCCTCTTTTTTTAATTTTAACCGTAGATTATTTCATTAAAAATCAAGCATAATTACAATATAATTCAATAAATAAATTATATTAATGATGAGCTACAAATTTTCCCTCTTGGGATGTGGACTGATTTTTTCCGGGACAAGTTTCGCAGCAGCTTTTGAACAATCCAATCAAACCATCCAGTCCTTTTTTGAAAAGGATCATTATGCCGAAGTCTCATTTGCCTGGACGAATCCTAATGTTAGCGGTCAAGTACAGCATACCGAAGTATTAGAACAATTAGGTATTCAGGATTTTTCTACGGGTCAGCTTGCGAATAATCAGCTGGTTATTAATGCTGCATTAAAACTACAGCTTCATCCTCAGATCTCCTGGGGTTTTATTTACGATCAGCCCTTCTATGTCGATGTTGCATATCAACATAGTCCAGTTTTTGCAGGTGAACCTACAGATATTGAAGCAGCCGATATTGAGTTTGATAGTCATAATCTGACTTCCATTTTTGGATATCAGCCTGATCCAAACTGGAATCTCTATGCAGGACTAAGTTATCAGGCCTTAGAAGGTAATTTAAGTTTGGTAGGTGAATCTTTTTCGGTCTTTAACGGTTATCACGTTCAGCTTGAACGAAATATTGCTTGGGGTTGGCTCGCTGGAATGAGCTATCAAATTCCTGAGTATTTCTTTAGAACAGCGTTAACTTATCGTTCAGCCATACAGCATCAGCTGGAAACCACAGAATCAATTACAGTCGGTATACCTACGTCAAGCTTTACGAAAGTACAAACACCTCAATACAAACACCTCAATCTATTAATTTAGATATTCAGAGCGGACTTCCCTCTCAGAATATTTTTTATGCGGGTTTACGCTGGGTAAATTGGCAAGATTTCGTCATTCAACCGCCGAAATTCGGTACAGTGATTGATTATGCCGCCCTGGAGTTTCCTGAAGTGAAAGATATCAAGATGATCGATTATCAAGAGGATCAATGGTCGGCTAAATTTGGAATCGCCCATCAATGGCCTTCTTCTATGATTAATTCTTTTGAAATCTTATGGGACTCAGGTACAGGAAACCCGGCTTCTACCTTGAATCCGAGTGATGGTTATTGGGGAGTGGGTTTGGGCTATTTTCAGAATTTTCAAACACAGTGGGATATTGCTACAGGACTGTATTATTTAAAATTCCAAAAGCCTAAAACAGATACAAACGCTGCTATACCCCAGTTCGTAGGCTTATCCGCAGTAGATGATAACGATGTTTGGGTGGTCGGTATGAAGTTGGGCTATCATTTTCAATAGCTTTTAATGAATAAAAAAACGAGCCGAAGCTCGTTTTTTTATTAGGCTTAGCAGCTACAGCTTAGAAGCGGAAGCTTACACCCAGTTTTGCCACTGGGAACCATTCATATTTATTATCTTCTCGAATTTTACGCTCTTCATTTTCAATCGCTGTACCTACGCTAGGAGAACCTTCTACTGGTGCAAGACCTGTAGCAGTTAAATCCACAGTTGGGTTACCATTGTAGTATGCGCCGATTTCACCAAATACACCCCAACGGTTAGTGATTGCTGGAGAGAAACCAAGACCTACATAAGGTGCGATATTATTTTTGTAAGATAACTTACCATTTACACGACCCTCTGTAGCACCAGTAGCAAGTTGATAATCATTGTTATCAATGCTTAAAGTTTCACCACTACCAATACGGCGAGATAGGTCGTAATCATTATCAATATATGCTACACCCGCAGCCATATAGAACCAGTTCGCCCAAGGACGAATCTCAGCATTCAAGTAAGTCAGGTTATTATCCATATCCAGGTCATATTTTGTACCATTGATTGATAAATCATCAGTCCAAGAAATATCACCACCGTTATAACCTAGAGTAACACCTACATAAGGGTTAGCATTCCAAGAGATCGCGCCACCGTAACCGGTAGTACCGACTTCAGCACGAACAGCTGCAGGTTTAAAGAAAGAGAATTCAGCTACGCCTTCATCTGTTACGATTGTTTCATCAGCAGCCATGACAGATCCAGCTGTGGCAGCTAGAACGGATACTGCTAAAAGTTGATATAAAGCTTTCATTATTTCTCTCCTCAAAAGAACTTTTTTTTCATCATTAGTTATTCGTGATGAGCTCAATATAAAGGAGCCAATGAATATTTTTTATTCGTGTTTTGCTGAGCTTTTGTTATTTTTTGATACATATTAATTTTTCTTGTTGAATGATAAGCCTTTTTTAAACAATGTTTGTACATATCTAAAATACGAAAAGGATACTAATCACTTTACTTGCGAATTTAATTCAGCACCCTTCCTAGTTTTCCATCTTTTTAGAGCAATATAGTGTAAAATATCGGAAATTTTTTTCTGGAAGGAAGATCATGTCTCAGCTTTCAACAATCATTGAACAAGCGTTTGAAGACCGTGCGAATTTCACAGCAGCAGACTGTCCTGCTGAAATCCGTCAAGCAGTTGAGGAAGTAATTGCTGGCCTGGACAATGGTACTTTACGTGTTGCTGAAAAAATCGAAGGTGAATGGGTTGTTCATCAATGGATTAAGAAAGCGGTATTGTTATCATTTAAATTAAACGATAACAAACCAATGGAAGCTTGTGATCTTCGATTCTACGACAAAGTAGATACTAAATTCTCTGACTGGACTGACGAGCAATTTAAAGCTGCTGGCGTACGTGTTGTTCCTCCGGCAGTAGCGCGTAAAGGTTCTTTCCAGGCGAAAAACGTGGTACTGATGCCTTCTTATGTGAACATCGGTGCTTATGTAGATGAAGGTACGATGGTCGATACTTGGGCAACTGTAGGTTCATGTGCTCAAATCGGTAAAAATGTTCACTTGTCTGGTGGTGTAGGAATCGGTGGCGTTCTTGAACCGCTTCAAGCTAACCCAACTATTATTGAAGACAACTGTTTCATCGGTGCACGTTCTGAAATCGTTGAAGGCGTAATCGTTGAAGAAGGTTCTGTCATTTCAATGGGCGTATTCATTGGTCAATCTACCAAGATTTATGACCGTGAAACTGGCGAAATCCATTATGGCCGCGTACCTGCTGGTTCTGTTGTAGTATCAGGCAGCCTACCATCTAAATGCGGTAAATACAGTTTATATGCAGCTGTAATCGTGAAAAAAGTAGATGCGAAAACTCGTGCTAAAACTAGCCTGAACGATCTGCTTCGCGAAGACTAAGATGTCTTAACTTAGAGGACACATTTGTGTTCCTCGGAGCTTCAACCGCTCCTCGTCTCTACGGTCAGCAATGATCGTAGGGATTTTTATTTTTATACATTGTTATTTATTTTTCAGTGGTTAATGTTGTTATGAATACGCTTCGATCTTCCGCAATTCCAGTTTCTGATCCGTCTGCGGGCTTACGCATTACGGAGATCTTCTATTCATTACAAGGTGAAGCCAATACTGCAGGTTTACCGACCGTATTTATCCGCTTAACCGGATGTCCACTGCGCTGTACCTATTGTGATACTACCTATTCTTTTGAAGGCGGCGAGCGCAAATCTTTAGATGATATCATTCAGACCACGCTTGATTTTAAAACGCCTTATGTCTGCGTGACCGGTGGTGAACCATTGGCTCAACCGAACGCCCTGCCTCTGATGCAGCGACTTGCAGATTTAGGCTGTGAAGTCTCTTTAGAAACCAGTGGTGCGTTAGATGTTTCTAAAGTGGATACACGTGTATCCAAAGTTCTAGACTTAAAAACACCAACTTCAGGTGAAGTTGCACGAAATTTGCTTACAAATCTGGATCATTTAACTCAGCATGACCAGATAAAGTTTGTGATCTGTAATCGTGAAGATTATGAATGGTCAAAACAGCAGGTAGAACAGTACCAGTTGAATGAAAAAGTCAGTACGGTCTGGTTCTCCCCTGCATTTGCAGTTGAAAAAGGAGCTGCGCGCTTGCCACAATTGGCACGTGATCTGGCTCAATGGATTTTAGAAGACCATCTCCCTGTTCGTTTCCAGCTGCAGCTGCACAAGTTGTTATGGAATGATGAAACTGGTCGTTAATTTTTGTAAATTTACTATATTGGAGTATTTGTTATGCGCCCTCGTGCCATTGTATTGTTATCTGGCGGATTAGATTCAACAACCTGTCTGGCTTGGGCGCAGGCACGCTATGAATGTATCGCACTGAGTTTTATGTATGGCCAACGCTCTACTACAGAACTTGATGCAGCTCGTGCGCTGGCTCAATGCTCGGGTGTAGAACATCGTGTCATCAATATTGATTTAGGTAACTTGGGCGGCTCAGCCCTTACTGATCATAGCATTGAGGTACCAGACCAATTACAGGAAGGCATTCCGGTAACCTATGTGCCTGCACGAAATACCATCTTCTTATCTTATGCTTTGGCCGCTGCAGAAGTGTTCGGTGCTGAGGCAATTGTGATCGGTATTAATGCAGTGGATTATTCAGGTTATCCAGACTGTCGCCCGGAATTTATTGAAGCTTTTGCCAACATGGCACGCCTTGCAACCAAGGTCGGTGTTGAAGGTCAGGCTCTGAAATTTGAAACACCTTTGTTACATTTATCCAAAGCAAATATCATTCGCTTAGGCCTAGAACATGGCGTAGACTACAGTCAAACGGTATCTTGCTACCAAGCAGATGACCAAGGACGTGCGTGTGGAACATGTGACAGTTGTCGTTTACGCAAGCAAGGTTTTGCTGATGCAGGTGTTGAAGACCCGACACGTTATTACCTTTAAAATCGATCAAGGTTATAAATCCATATTATGAATATTAAAGCCAAATTACTTGCGACTAGCCTACTCTCTTTGTCTGCCCTATTTTCAACTGCATCTTTTGCAAATAATGATCAAGCTAAGGCAAAAGCAGAATTTGAGGCAATGAAAAAAGAATACACAACTGCCATGAAAAATGCTGGAAGCAGTTCAAATGTACGTGACGGTTTAATTAAAGCCTGTGCTATTCCATACAAACAGGCAGTGAAGTACAAAAAACTGACTCAGTCTGATGTGAATAAGCTTTGTACATGTGAAGTAGATGCAGAAGGTAAATTGACTCAAGCTCAGAAATGGCAGATTCAAAGCACCATTAACCAGAAGAAAAACCCTGCAACTTTAGACTTTGTTAAAAAACAAAGCCAGAATGTGCAGTCTTGTGTAGGCCCACAGCTCGCAGGTAAATTAAATTCACTTGCTGCAGAAGCCAATAAAGCCGCTCAAAAGAAATAACCCTGACGGATATTTTTCTAGAATAAGCCACTATAATGTGGCTTATTTTTTTGAAAAAATTTAGAAAAATTGGAGAGATCATGTCTGAGATCAGCTTACTTGAGCACACTTTTCCGACTACTACAGGTGAAATTAATCTGGCCCAATTAAATGCAGAATGGCTGGTGATCTATTTTTATCCTAAAGATTCAACACCTGGCTGTACCACTCAGGCAGTCGGTTTCTCTTGTTTAAAAGATCAGTTTGATGCACTTAATACGACTATTCTGGGCGTATCACGTGACTCGATTAAAGCGCATCAGAACTTTACTGAAAAACAGAATCTGACCATCAATCTGATCAGCGATAAAGAAGAAATATTGTGCAAACACTTTGATGTCATTAAAGAAAAGAATATGTATGACAAGAAAGTCATGGGCATTGAACGCTCTACCTTCATTTTCCATAATGGCAAACTGGTCAAAGAATACCGTAAGGTAAAAGCTGCTGGCCATGCTGAACAGGTTTTAGAAGATTTGAAAGCATTACAAGCTGCTTAAGGTCTTTCATAAAATCAAAAAAAGGCATGATCAGAAATATCATGCCTTTTTCTTTAGAGTTATTTTGTGATTAATTCAGTTTACTAAAGAAACCGCGATTGACCACATTACACAGCCAATGAGTACATCCAGTATTTTCCAGGCTTTTGGACGCTGAAAAATAGGTTGCAAATAACGTGCTGCATAGCCCAGTCCAAAAAAGAATACAAAGGACGCACTAATCGCTCCTAAGGCAAATTGTATCTGTGCATTGGAATATTGAGTGGAGATGGAACCAATCAAGACCAGTGCATCCAGATAAACATGCGGATTGAGCCAGGTCAGCATCAAACAAATCAGCAAAACCTTATATAAAGAAGGCACATCTTTTTGATCTGTGTCCAGACGCTGCTCATTCTTCCAGGCCTGATAAAAATGCTGAGCGCCATAGATCGCCAGAAAAGTTGCACCCAGATATTTCGCCATATTGATCCAGTGCGGATTGACCAGCATCAATTGTGAAAACCCCAAAACACCGGCAAAAATTAATATTGCATCAGATAAGGCACAACACATACAGATCGCAAAGACATACTGCTGTTTCAAGCCCTGCTTCAATACAAAAGCATTTTGTGCACCAATGGCAATAATCAGGCTAAAGCCTACTGCAAGACCTTGTATATATGCATTTAACATTGGAATATCATGGAATTATAAAGATGGGGATCATTATCTATGTTATTCTTTTCAATTAAATATAATTAAGAAAATATCATTTAGACTAAATTTTATTTAGGTAAGCTATGCCACTTAATTCTAAAAACTGTGATGCTTTTCTGGCTGTTGCAGAAACCCAAAGTTTTGATGCTGCCGCAAAAGTATTAAATATAACGGCTTCGGCAGTCACTTTAAGAGTGCAAAATCTGGAAAGAGATTTGGGGCAAGTTTTGGTGCTACGTGAGCGTCCTTGTAAAGTGACTAATGCTGGTCAAACCTTACTGAATTATTTGCAGCATCAACGCCTGTTACAGCAGCAATTGATCCAGCAATTAAATGGTCAAAATAAAGCAGAATTTAGCTCGATTCATATCGCGGTAAATGCGGATTCACTCGCGACCTGGTTATTTCCCTGTCTGAACACCACCCTGCTTGCAGAGAAAATCACTTTGAATCTTCAGGTTGCTGTTCAAAGTGAAACTCATAAGCTTCTAGAGCAGGGTCAAGTCAATGCCTGTATTAGCAGTGAGAGTGAAGCCATGCCGGGCTGTAAGGCTTATTTTATTGGGCAGATGCATTATAGAATGGTCGCAACACCTGCCTTTGTGCACTCTTGGTTTAGACCAGGCATTCACCGGGAATCACTGCGTAAGGCACCTGCTGTAATTTACAATGATCAGGATCATCTACATAGCCATCTACTGTTAGCTCAATTTGGCTTAAACCAGCAATGTTTTCCTTTTCACTATATTCCCTCCTCGACCGCCTTTGCGGACGCTATTTTTTCTGGATTAGGATATGGTTTGGTGCCGGATTATCAAATTGCGGACCGGATTCAAAATGGGACACTGATCGAAATACTGCCTGAATGCAGCTGTGATGTACCTTTATATTGGCATCACTGGAAACAGCAGTCTCCCGCTCTAAAACAGTTAACCAAAGTCATTCTGGAACAGGCAGAACAGTACATGAATAGTCCAATTCAATAAACAGTTCTATGATGTCCTGCCGAATCCACAGAAATTGAATATCATATTATTGGGTTTTCCACTGTCCCATTAAATGAATATTAACTTTTTCACCCACGCCTGCAGTAGCTTTCTTCATTCCAAAATCTGAGCGATTAATTACCGTAGTGGATTTCACATCGAGTAAATTAGGATTACCCTTGTTCGGTGTCAGAGTGGTATCGAATACCACTGGTCGAGTAACACCTCTTAGAGTGAGTTGCCCCATAACCTGATAACGATTCGTACCATTTGGCTTAAACTGGGTACTTTTGAAATTGACCGTTTTATAGCGCGATGCATGAAACAGATCCTCACCCATAATCATATTTTTAAGGCTAGGCTTGGAAACCTCCAGGCTATCCACCTGCATAGTGAACTCAGTAGATGACTGTTGTGGCCGATCGGGATCAAACTGCATGGTTGCCTTGAACTCTTGAAAATTTCCCTTTACCACATTCAAACCCAAGGAGTTAATGCTAAAGCCGACACTACTTTGAGGCGTCAATGTCCAGCTTTTAGCATACGCAGCCGATATACACATAGCAGATAGAGCACCCGCATAAGCTATATTTTTCAAGAATAGATTCATTGTGTTCATCCTTAACAATCAAATGAACTCACTACCTTAAAACGGTTTTAGCCCAGATTTGTTTTATCATTTAGTTCAAACTTGTTGACCAATTGTTGATAAATCTCATTATTTTTAAATTTATGTAAGAACTCACTAGTGCCTAAAGGAAAAGCCGATTCCACCACTTCACCGCGATAATACGCTTCACGTAAAGGAGTGGCGGATATAGCGCCGACCAAGCTATCCAGTTCCACCATTTCCCATTCAGGGAACAAACTTAAATAATAAGAAGATTCATCTTTAAAGTGTCCAATCAGACCAACTTTTGCTTCTGCTTCAACTACTTCAGACACCAGCGATTTCACCAGTTTTTGCCATTTTTCATCATTATAGACGTCAATGACATGGACGAATTTAATGCGCTTCTGATCTGCTTCAGAAAAATTCGACAGGATCATTTCTTCACGTTCAGTGGCCAGAAATGGATTTTTAATATTGCGTTCTTGCTGTGCTGAGCCTAATGCCAGAATCACCTGCTGGCTCTGCTGCAAGGCAATTTTAATCGTTTGCATATGGGCTAGATGGAAAGGTTGAAAACGACCAATAAACACCAGGTAATCAAATTTATACTTCATAGCACATCTTACTTTTATGAACGCATCAGTTATGCCGCAGGGAATTTTTTGCGACATAATAAGCGCCAATAAATTCATATTAATAAAGCAAGGATAGTACGATGACACTGAGCTGTATTCAACAACCGCATCAGCATTTAAATGCGAATTTAGACAATGGCGTACTGACCTTAGCCATTCACCGTCCTGAGGCAAAAAATGCGCTTTACGGCGAACTATATCTATGGATCGCACAGGCACTGGATGAAGCAGATCAGGATAGTAGTGTGCGTGTCGTGATTCTACGTGGTCAAGACGCAGACTTTAGTGCCGGCAATGACATGCAGGACTTCATGAAGTTTATTCAGACGCCTCTGCAAGCTAAGGCTGGTGATACCCCTCCTTTTGTCCTGTTGAAGTCTGCTGCAAAATTTTCCAAGCCTTTAATTGCTGCCGTTCGTGGTGTGGCGATTGGGATCGGGGTAACGATTCTGCTGCATACTGATCTGGTTTATAGTGACAATACTGCCCTGTTCCATATTCCATTTGTTAGCCTTGGCCTGTCGCCTGAAGGCGCTTCAAGCAAGCTGCTGGTACAACAAGCGGGTTATCATAAAGCAGCTGAACTATTACTTACTGCACAGAGATTTAATAGTGAAAAAGCATTGGGTGCAGGTCTGGTAAATAGCATTGAAGAAGATGTCTATGCTGCTGCTGAAAAACAGGCAAAAACTCTTGCTGCTTTACCCCTGGCTTCTATTAAACAAACCAAAGCACTGATGAAGCATAATCTGGCTGAAATTATCGAATGTATTGATGATGAAGCTGAGATATTTATGAAACGTGTGGGTTCACCTGAAATGACGGAAGCGGTTCAAGCCTTTATGCAAAAACGGAAACCTGATTTCACACAATTCAACTAATTCTGAAACTTATCTTTTAATTGAGGCAGTTTAGACTGCCTCAATCTTTTATTTTTTTGAAAGAATCTAGCTTATGACTAATGAAAACTCCCAAACGACTTCTCAAACAACCGATAGTTCAAATCCTGAAAAGAAACGTTACTACGAACCTGCACCTCAGGATATTGATGTAGACAATTTCCGAAAGGTCATCGAAAGCCGACGTTCTGTACGTAAATTCACTAAAAAGCCAATTCCTGCCGAGGTCCTCGATGCCTGTCTGGATTTGGCACTGCTGGCACCAAACTCCTCAAACCTACAGCCGTGGACTTTTTATGTGGTGCAGAACCCATCCAAGAAAAAACGTCTGGTTAAAGCATGTATGAGCCAGCTTGCTGCTAAAACAGCTTCAGAACTGATTGTCTGTGTGGCACGTACTGATCGTATTGATGAAATGGCTAAACTGAATATCAGCGAGTTTCCATTTCCTGAGGCTCCACCAGCCATTAAAAAGTACTATAAGTACATTCCCTACAACTACAAGACTGGTTATTTGAATGCCTTTGGTAACTTTAAGAAAGTTGCTTTCAAAGTAGCACGTACACTCGATAAACAAATGCCAGTGTCTGCATTTAGCCCTGCTGATGCGAAACTCTGGGCAAGTAAAACCACAGCATTAGCCTGTGAAAACCTGGTACTAGCTTTACGTGCTTATGGTTTTGATAGCTGTATGATGGAAGGCTTTGATGAACCAATGGTTCGTGAACTTCTAGATCTGAATGATCAGCAATATCCAGTGATGGTGATTGGTGCTGGTGAACGTGCGAAAGATGGCGTGTTCTTCCCGCAGTATCGTTTTGATCGAGAGCTATTTATTCAGAAGGTTTGAGTTTAAAAGTAGTATTTAAAAGATTTAATAATATTAATTTACTTAATATTTGATGACATGGATGTCGCTTAATTAAGTATATTAGAAAAATCTAAATAATAATTTTATAGTTTCCTCATACAAGTATTTCATAATGATTTTATTCTTATAAAGAAGCATTTAAAACAAAAAATTTTAAATCATAAATTATCTTAACTGGATCAAAGCCAATTACGGGACAACACTTACTTTTAATGCAGGAAGTGGAGTTAAAGCAAAATGAAAATAAAATTTTTAACAATTAGTAGCTTATTTCTTTTAAGTGGTTGCCAAGCAACAGTACCAACTATGAAAAATAGAATTAGTTTTGAAATGGATAATCAATATTGGCCGATCCATAGCATAGTATACAAAAACAATTGGCCTGAATGTGGCAACTTATCAGGAACACCAGATGTGATAAAAAAGCAAAAATATATTACAACTTATAGTAGCTGTAAGGTATCTCCTGAAGGTTATGTTCCTCAACAAATTATTATTGAATATACGCCTTGGTTGACTTATGAAGAGCAGATAAAAAAAGGATATGGTGTTCCTGAAGAATTACGTTATGCGAGTGGAGAAAATGCCGAGCAAAGAAGACAAGCAATAATGATTGCACAACAAAATGGTATAGCGAAACTCCCCCCTACCGCTTGGAAACGGATTGTACTCACTCCCCCTAAAGAAGTAGAAAAATACAAATATCAAGTTCCCGAAGGTAAAGGTAATCGTAGTCGAGGTAAAAATATCCACTATATCATTTCCCTTAATCCCGATGGTAGCTATGATATAGAAACCAAATTGTACTGGGTCTCAAAATATCAAGAAAAGTGGAATTGAAGATTTATTTAAGCATCTAGTAAAGTCCGTTTGATTTCACACGGACTTAAATAAACTAAAATTTTTCCTAAATAACCCGAATCGCGGATAAAAAATTGACTTGAAAAATAAGAGGACTAGAGCCATCAGTTGAGTTACCACACCAAACTCACAACTCTAGTCCTGATGTTCAATAGTACCGAATTATTCTGCGTAATTG
>NZ_VPED01000032.1:0-36407 GCF_013417335.1 Acinetobacter sp. YH16031 | reverse complement strand
GAATAATTCAAGTGAATTTGTTTGAAAGAAGAACTTTAAAAGCTTTATTTTCACCCGATAAAATACCCATAAAACAAGAGGAAGCTCATTTGAGCTTCCTCTTGTAAAAAATTGTGGGACAGCAATGGCTTGATGCCCTTTTTTTCTTTTTCAATTCTTGGATGTTATTTAGTTCGATAGAAGCTGACATTACGGAATTCTGGTGATTCATCCAGATCTGGCCAGGTAGTCGCACTACGTTCATCCAGTTTGAGATATTGCGGATGACTAAAATTTTTCACCCGACTATCTGCGACCCAGACTTCTGGTGCAAATTTCAGGAATTCATCCAGGAAGAAACGGTTACACTGATCATAAAGCACATCTGCCGCTAGCAGTATATCCACCTGTTCTGCTTTATAGAGATCATCCAGATATTCCAGCTCAACATCATTTAACTCAGCATTGGCACGACAGGCATTCAGACTGACCTGATCGATATCACAACAGATCACACGTTTGGCTCCTGCCATTTTCGCTGCAATCGCAACAACACCGGAACCAGCACCAAAATCCAGTACGACTTTGTCTTTGACATGATGCGGTTCAGCCAGCAACCACTGTGCCATTGCCAGTCCTGATGCCCAGCAGAAGATCCAGTACGGCGTATCATTCCAGATCCGGCGAATCACTTCATCGTCAAGTTTGTCTGTCGGAAAGACTGGTGGAATCAGCCAAAGTGAAATTGGTGTTTCCGGCAGTTGTTGTGCCGTTAGTTCACAATTGGGAATGACTTGATGTAAGGCTTGAAGCAGATGCTTAGGGGCTTTAGGAAATTGGAAAGTACAGCTCATTGGATTTTTATTTTTGAATATTCAGAATTTTAGTTTCAAACACGAAACCCAAATTAATAAAGAAAGTTCCCTCTCCTTTATTAAAGGAGAGGGCTAGGGAGAGGATTAACTTTAAAAAAACCCTCACCCCAACCCTCTCCCATAGGGAGAGGGAGACAGCATTAACCCAAAGCCTTCTCAGCAGCTTCTACAGTTTGACGAATCAGCGTAGTGATTGTCATAGGACCTACACCACCCGGAACTGGGGTATAAGCAGAAGCGATTTCTTCGATACCGACTAATTGAATATCACCCACACCACCGCCATCACGTGGGTGGAAGCCAGCATCAACAACCACTGCACCTGGTTTAATCCAGTCTTTCTGGATCAGTTCAGCTTTACCCACCGCACCCACGATAATGTCAGCTTGTTTTACAAATTCTGGAAGGTTTTGAGTACGTGAATGGCAAATAGTCACTGTAGCATTCGCTTCAAGCAACATTGCTGCCATTGGTTTACCTAGAATCGCAGAACGACCAACCACTACCGCATGTTTACCTGCGATTTCAATATTGTTTTCTTTCAGGATGGTCATGATACCTGCAGGAGTAGCAGAACCGTAAGCTGCTTCACCCATCGCCATACGACCATAACCCAGGCAAGTCACACCATCTACATCTTTTTCAAGCGAGATTGCATCGAAACAAGCACGTTCATCAATTTGTGCAGGAACCGGATGTTGTAACAGAATACCGTGAACATCCGGATTTGCATTCAATTTTTCAATTTCAGCAAGCAATTCTTCAGTAGTCGTTTCTTTT
The DNA here is from genome assembly GCF_013417335.1 of Acinetobacter sp. YH16031. Classification (NCBI taxonomy): domain Bacteria; kingdom Pseudomonadati; phylum Pseudomonadota; class Gammaproteobacteria; order Moraxellales; family Moraxellaceae; genus Acinetobacter; species Acinetobacter sp. YH16031. The sequence continues at coordinate 34,773 of NZ_VPED01000032.1, read as the reverse complement.
GGAAGCTCAACTTTTAATGAATCCATACCAACACGGCGGCAAGCATTGCCTTTCATACGTACATAAGTTGCAGATGCGCCATCGTCACCCACCAAAATAGTCGCAAGAATTGGAGTACGACCTGACTTTGCTTTCAGCGCTTCTACGCGAGTTAACAAGTCAGCTTCAATTTGCTTCGCTAATGCACGACCGTCTAGAACTAATGCCACGGCACTTCTCCCAAGTGTTGATATGAATCAATTTTGCACATTCTACATGATAATTCTGAATATTTTCCGCCATATGCTGTTTTTATGCGCATACAAATGAATATCCTATTGTTTTTTTTTCAGAGCTTGATAATATACGCATCAACAAGACGCGGCGGGGTGGCAGAGTGGTCATGCAGCGGACTGCAACTCCGTGGACGCCGGTTCGATTCCGACCTCCGCCTCCAATCTTGTTAAAGCCCGAGTGGTGAAATCGGTAGACACAGGGGATTTAAAATCCCCCGCCCACAAAGCGTGCCAGTTCGAGTCTGGCCTCGGGCACCATTCTTCTACTACTGAAGATGGTGTAAATAAAGAACCCAGCGAAAGCTGGTTTTTTTATGCCTGTAATTTGCTAAATCTAGTTCTCAATAGAATTTTATTAGCATTCGCCAACCTGCTCTGCTTTCAAAATATTATCCAGCAGAGCGTAAATAACCTTCTAGATCCTGTTCTAGTTTTTCCTGAAAATGAATCGGTTCAATGATCTTTACATGCGGTAGCCAGTAACGTACCAGTGGCAGCAACTGCATTTCATGACGAATCTGACAACTAATCAACAATTCTCCAGACTCTGATTCCTGTTCGATCTGCTGTTCCGGAAATAAACGGCGCTCTTTAAAAAATACCGTGACTTCAGGTTGCACCTTCATCAAAATCTGCTGTTTTTGCTGGCCAAACCAGATGCTGTCTTCATCTGCCAGCATTTTCAAAACTTCAGGATCATGCTCAAAGCTTTCATTTTCAAAAACCAGTTTGACTTCCTGCAACTGACTTAAACGATAGGTTTTGAGCTCACCTTCAGTGACACCGGCCAGATACCAGATGCCATGATGATGAATCAATCGGTATGGCTGGATGATCCGTGCTTGATTGGAATATTGCAGCTCAATCTGCTGCCGTTTATAGATCGCCCCTGCAAGCAGCTTGAAATGCTCGGCAAACTGTTTGGCATCTTCAAAATAATAGCCTTTTGCCGAAAATACCTGATTTGCCCGCTCATCCAGCAATTCACGAATAAAAGACATATCCAGTGCCGGATACAGCTCACTGATTCCGGACAACTGTGCAAAATTCTGGATATCCTGCAACTTGAAACGCCCTAAATATGAAGGCTCAAGATAATAGCGTTTGGTATTTTCATCCTGTATGAGCGGTAAATACGCATTCAGACGAACAAAATCACGCTCAATGGTACGGGTGCTGACCTGAAATTCTCGTGCCAGCTCCTGTACACTTAACTGATGCCCTATATTAAGTTTGGTTAAAATATTTGCCAAACGGTCTGCGAGGCGCTCATGCGTTGACGCATTGCCCTTCATAAATACCCTCTTCGTGCCGCTTGTGCAGCACAATGAATCATCTGCTTAGAATTTTTAAATTATGGGAAAATTATACAGCCAAATAAAAACGAGATTAGAGTTATTCACTTCAACTTAAGGCTAATAGGCAAGGGGTTTTTTAAGATTTTTTACGACGTTTGTAGTGAGGTTTCGGTGCTGAGTGGCTCAGCCGTTCCATATAGCGTTCCAGATGCAACATGGCTTGATACAGCTTGTGTAAATCGGAACGAAGCAACTGATTACGGATAATTGCTTTATGCAAACGCTTCAAAGCACGAAAGCCATGTTCATGCGTATAAGGGGTCGACACTATCTTCATAATATACTTCCTTTTAATACGTGACATTTCATCTAATACCAAACAATTTAGTCAGATTATATTTAAGCGCTAATTTACTCCTCAGTTTTGACAGGTTGTGTCGAATAATAGGCTCTTTTTACCGTTTTTTAAAATTTATATCCCTATTTCAAGCAATTAGTTTAAATTAGTTATCGTTTTTTATGCAAAATAAAAGCCAACTAAAGTTGGCTTTTAGTATTTCTATCACAAGAATAATTAGATGATTTCCACCACAATCTTACCGATATGTTCACCTGTATCCATCGCTGCATGCGCATCCTGAATCTGGTCAAACTTGAAGGTTTTATAAATCATCGGTAAACATTCACCTTTTGCCCAGAGTGGCGCCACATGCTCTTTCAGGCCTTGGGCAATTTCAGCTTTCTCAGCCGTATTGCGTGCACGCATAGTAGAGCCGGTAATGGTCAAACGCTTCATCATGATTTGACCCAATTTTACCTCCTTAGCCTTAGCACCGCCCAGGAATGCGATATACACCAGACGACCATCACGACGCAGCAGATTCAGATTTTTCTCCAGGTACGGTGCACCCACCATATCCAGAATTACATCTACACCGGCATTATCCGTGGCTTCATTGATGACCTGCTCAAAGTCTTGGGTCTTGTAATTGATTCCTGTGGTCAGGTGTGAAATCGCCTGGATTTTTTCATCACTGCCTGCTGTCGCAAAGGTTTTGATTCCTAGAGATTTGCACAGCATTAAGGCCGTGGTCCCAATCCCGCTGGTACCGCCATGAATCAGCACCGTTTCCCCTGCCTTAGCCTTACCCATCTGAAACACATTTGCCCAGACAGTGAAAAAGGTTTCAGGAATCGCTGCAGCCTGTACAAAGCTCACGCCTTCAGGAATGTTTAAAGTCTGACTTTCAGGCACGACGCAATATTCTGCATAACCACCGCCATTGGTCAGACCACAGACTTTGTCACCTACTTTAAACTGGCTTACTTCACTCCCGACTGCAACCACTTCACCGGCAACTTCCAGACCCGGTACAGGAGTCACGCCCTTAGGCATTGGATACAAGCCCTGACGCTGCAAGATATCCGGACGGTTAATCCCGAAAGCATGCACCTTGACCAGCACTTCGTCTGCTTTAGGTTCAGGGATGGCAACGGTTTCATAAGCGAGTTTCTCTACACCACCCGGTTCTGTAATGATGACTTGTTGCATGCTGTGTTGCGTCATGGATTCTTTCCCTAATATTCACGTTTCATATTTTTCGAACTTATTTGAACATAGAAATGCTATGGTTTGAAGCAGCATGGACTTATGTATAATCAGATGCCTATTTAGTAAATTGATATAAGACCACCAATGATAATAATTACAAAAGCGAAAACCGAGGATATCGACGCTATTCTTGAAATCTGGTTCCAGGCTTCTTTAAAGGCACATGATTTTATTCCTGCTAGTTATTGGGTAAATCAGCTGCTTCCAATGCGAGAAGTATATTTGCCCTTAGCAGAAAACTATGTCCTTAAAGAAAATCATACGGTGCTTGGCTTTGTTTCGTTATTAAAATCGGAAAATATATTAGCTGCACTTTTCATTGATCCTGAGCAGCAAGGTGCTGGCTATGGCCGCCGTTTGGTTGATTTCTTAGAACAGCAATGTAATCAACTACATTTAAATGTCTATGCTGCAAATACATCAGCAGTTCATTTTTACCAAAAGCAGGGTTTTAAGATGATCACTCAGGGAGTTGATGAAAATACCGGTCAGGCTGAACTCACTATGAGCTGGTTTAAATCTTAATTTTGAAATGATGAGAGCAAATTCATGTCAGCAGTCATCGCCTACAATGAAGATAATTACAGTAACTTCGAATGGTTTGAAGGCCTTGCTGTAATCCGTTTCTATGCTGACTGGTGCAAGCCTTGCGTACAGAATTTTCCGTTTTTTGAGGAACTGGCAGCACAATATGCTGGGCATGATCCAGAAATTAAGTTCGGTAAAATCAATGTCGATCAATCACCGATTCTGACCTTACGCTATAACGTCTATAGCTTGCCCTCTACCCTGATCTTTAAAAATGGGCAGATCATTCATCGTATTGCTGGTGTGAAAAGCCTAACTGAAATGAAATCTATTTTGTTTCAAGTTCTAAATGAATCATCCGATTCCGACTGATTCAAGCGGATCAATCTTTTATTTAGCAGATTGATCTGGCATCTGCACAAACTGCATCAGGAGTTTACGTACCAGCGGCAAGACAAGCAGAATCAGTGGAAATGCTACCAGCCATGACAGACCCCAAGCATGTAACCATAGCGAGATAAACGCATCGCTCCAGCCTTTATTCAGCAACATGTTAAAACAGGAGATTGCACCACTCATAATGCCGGAAAGGATTAAGGGCATTAACCAGTTCAGATGTTTTGGGTGAAATTTGGGGAGATTGTTTTTCATAAATGACCTTTAGAATACTTACTGTTCTTCACTTTGTGCTTTAACCGCCTGTTTCAGGGATTTCATAAACTGGGCAAATTGAGGCATGAATTCCTTAAAGAGTGGTAATTCTTTATTTTCCAGCATAACTTCACTAAACAGTTTTAAACCAACAGCAAATGCCTTGGTACTTTCCTCATCCAGCAACTGACTGGCTTGAAGTTTTTCCAGTATTTTAAAGATGTCATCGTGATTACCCACCTGAAACTGTAGCTCCTCAGTATAGGTGGATGGATTACCTTGAGCATCAGCCAGATGTTGAACAGTCACTTCATAGAGATGTTGTTTCATACCCTGCTCCTATAGTTGACGGATATTGATTGCAGCCTGTTCGATCTGGGCAGCAATATCACTGATCTGCTCTGGACTAAGTTCATTTTGCAGTTTGAATCGTAATGAAGCTTTCAGGCTTTCCATTGAATTATGGATATCAATATAGCGCTCATCTTCTTGAATGCGGCGACGAGTTTCAAAACGGTTAAGAACTCTTTGTAGAGTTTCCTGACTATCTTTAAGATGTTCACGGCCTTTGCCTGTAATGTGGTATTGCTTGCGTTCATCAGCACTCATAACCACTTGGGTATATTGCTGTTCTTCAAGGTAGTTAATTGTTGGGCAGATCGTACCTGTACTCGGCTTATAGTTCCCCCCGACTAGAGCAGCTACTTCTTTAATAATGTCGTAGCTGAATTTGGGCTGCTGGGCGATAAAATGTAGTACCAACAGCTTCATTTCACCTGCTTCAAACAGGCGTTTTCGCGGTTTAGCTGCGCTTTCGATATCTACAATCAGATCTGATTTTGGCATAGGAAAGATATATCTTAATATTATTTAAGATATATCTTACATAAGTTAAAATAATTAATCAAACAATAACTAAATAGTGTAATATTTAACCAATTTGCTTTTTTGAGTTACTTTTATGGGGAAAATCAGAGATATGCTCTCTTCTGGTATGACAGATGGCGAGCGAAAAGAGGTAGAACAAGCTCTTCGACAACTTAGTGCACTACATGGAAAACTATCAGCCAAATACACATTAGCTGACAATCTTGAGCATATAACTGATGGACGCACTGCAGCTGCTAAATTAATTAAGAGCGAAATTGAATCATTACAGTTAGAAATTCATGAAATTAAAGAGCAGAAAAAACAATTAAGTTTAGAAATTTCAGAATTATTGGATTTAAAAAATAAAGTTAGCGATATAAAACAATTAATAGATTATCAATATGATGATGGGGTTACAACTAGACAAACATTACAAGAATTACTAGAGCCTGATAATCTAGCCAATTTATACAATGAAGCGGATAAGCTGAACAACGAGTTTCAAAAGTACTTTACTCCAAATGAAGGAGAAGAATTAAGTTACAGCCAAAAGTTAGAAAAATTATCATCAAAAAATAAAGAATTATATTCTTACCTATTCAATAATGATGTTGTTGTAGAAGGAATAGAAACTTCACGCGAACAAGCAATAAAAAAGAAATATCAGGAAATCGATGAATATTATAATTATCTATTCAATGACGAGGTCAATGAAAGTGGAGACAAGATATCATCATTTTCAACAATGTTTGATAAGCAAAAGGCTAGTCTTGATAAATTTTATCTAAAAATTTTTGGTGATGATCAAAATCCATCGTTAGAAAAAATCTTATCTAAACGCCTTGAAACACTTGAAGCAACAGAGAAAGAAGCTGTAAAAGTACTGAATCAAGCCAGTAATGCTGGCTTAGCAGGAGGCTTCCATGAAAAAGGTAAACAAGCAAGAAACAGACAAGTGCTCAATGCCGTAATTTTTATTGGTGTCCTAATATTACTTGTATATTTTAATTTTAACACTATCGACTTTACTAAACTTGATAAAATAAGCTTAACCTCGATTACAGTAAGACTCATTTTAAATATCCCACTAATTTGGATAGCCACTGTAGCCAACATAAATCTAAACAAATATTCTAAATTAGAACAAGAGTATGGACATAAAGAAGCCTTAGCTCGCTCTTTTGAAAAATATAAATCAGAAATTTCAGACTTAAATTCCGAAAATGATGACTCCATCTATCTACAAACTAAACTTTTAGAAATTAATTTAGATGCATTTAAGAAGAATCCATCCGATGGAATGGAAACAGCTAAGTCAGATTCTCTTCTTGAGAAAATCTTACCCAGTATGAGTTCAAAATCTAAAGACTCTGAAACATCCACATAAAAAAACCCGCCATCAGGCGGGTTTCTTTTAAATCAATTCAATCTTATAGACGAACCAATTCCACAATTTTCTCAGCCAGTTCTTCAACTGCATCGGCTGTATAAGTCACATCTGTACCTTCTGCAAGGTCAGTAATCACCACCACACCTGTTTCACGTACAAGTGCAACCTGTACATCAGTCAGACCCGCTTTCGCAATTGCAACTACACCTTGCTGAATCAACAGGCTTTCAAGTGCTTGAGCATTTTCCAGTGCTTTCGCAGTTACAGTGACCGCAGCAGGTTTTTGACCTAAACGTGCAGCACGTGCTTCGGCAGTCACAGGCTCGTTGTGTGCAGTCCATTCCACTGCAGCTTCAACCATACCCGCACCAACAGTCACGTTGCTTAGACGGTCGATGAAGATGAATGAACCTGTGTAACGGCTATCTTGATAACGGTCAAATACCACTGGCGCATCAAATTCGATAGTCAAGTCAGCAATCGCATTCAGATCCAGTTGCTCAACTTGTAGTTTTTCCAATGTATTGACATTGGTACGGTAGTTAATTTTCGCAACTTTCGCTGGAATGGTCTGAGTACCAAACTTCACATTATAAAGTTTGCCAACCACGAGCGGTTGATCATTCATCCATACTACAGATGCGCGAGCAGAACGTGAAATTAACGGTTGTTCACCGGCTTTCACCAACACGTTACCACGTGAAATATCAATTTCATCGTTCAGTGTTAATGTAATTGCCTGACCTGCAACCGCGTGATCCAGATTACCGTCAAAAGTCACAATTTCTTTTACTGTTGATTTCTTGCCAGATGGCAGCGCAACAATTTCATCGCCAACTTTCACTTCACCCAGCGCGATGGTACCGCAGAAACCACGGAAGTCGAGGTTAGGACGGTTAACGTACTGAACTGGGAAACGGAATTCGTCTTTGCTGGTATTACGTGTAATTTCTACAGTTTCCAAAGTCTCCATTAAGGTCTGACCTTGGTACCACGGCGTATTTGGTGATTTGTTTACAACATTATCACCGTTCAATGCAGAAATTGGCGTGAATACAATATTTTCAGGTTTACGATCACCCAACTGGTTCACAAACTCATTGTACTCAGCCTGAATTTCATTGAAGCGGGCTTCAGAGAATTCAACCAGGTCCATTTTGTTCACTGCAACCACGATATTACGAATACCTAAAAGGCTCGCAATGAATGAGTGACGACGTGTTTGAGTCTGAACACCATAACGTGCATCAATCAGGATAATGGCAAGATCCGCAGTAGACGCACCAGTGGCCATGTTACGGGTGTACTGTTCGTGTCCCGGGGTGTCGGCAATGATGAACTTACGTTTTTCAGTAGAGAAATAGCGGTAAGCCACATCAATGGTAATACCCTGCTCACGTTCAGCTTGCAGACCATCAACTAGTAATGCCAAGTCAGGTGCATCGCCAGTGGTACCCACTTTTTTAGAGTCACGGGTAACCGCTTGCAGCTGATCTTCATAAATCAGTTTTGAATCGTAAAGCAGACGGCCGATCAGGGTTGATTTACCATCATCCACGTTACCGCAAGTCAGGAAACGCAATAAATCTTTATTTTCGTGCTGTTTCAAATAAGCCAAAATGTCTTGGCTAATAAGTTCTGATTGGTGAGACATCGCTCATAGCTCCACAAATACGTTGAAATCGGTTTCTTTTAATCCCTCTAAATCTCCCTTTGTTAAGGGAAACTTTGCTCCGCTTTTTTAAGCCCCTCTTTGGTAAAGAGGGTGAGCAGCACTGCTGCGCAAGGAGATTATTAGGGGGAGATTTCTCAAGATTCTTAGAAGTAACCTTCCTGCTTTTTCTTTTCCATCGAACCTGCTTCGTCATGGTCGATCATACGGCCTTGACGTTCAGATGTGGTCGCTAAAAGCATTTCCTGGATAATTTCCGGTAAAGTTGTTGCAGTTGACTCAACCGCACCCGTTAATGGGTAACAACCTAAAGTACGGAAACGAACCGATTTCATTTGTGGCACTTCGCCTGGATTCAGGCGCATACGCTCATCATCAACCATGATCAGCGTACCATTACGCTCAACGACTGGACGTTCAGCAGCTAAGTACAATGGAACAAGTTTGATATTTTCTAGGTAGATATATTGCCAGATGTCTAGCTCAGTCCAGTTAGATAGCGGGAATACACGAATACTCTCGCCTTTGTTCACTTTACCATTGTAAAGGTTCCAAAGTTCTGGACGCTGGTTTTTCGGATCCCAACGGTGTTTAGAGTCACGGAATGAATAAACACGTTCTTTGGCACGTGATTTTTCTTCGTCACGACGTGCACCACCGAAAGCAGCATCAAACTGATATTTATCCAGTGCCTGTTTCAAGCCTTGGGTTTTCATAATGTCAGTATATTTAGAGCTACCATAGTCGAATGGGTTTACGCCCGCATCACGACCTTCTTTGTTCTGATGCACGATCAGATCAAAGCCATGTTCTTTGGCCATGTTGTCACGGAACTTGATCATGTCTTTGAATTTCCAGCCGGTATCTACATGAAGTAGCGGGAATGGAAGTTTTGCAGGATAAAACGCTTTCAGTGCTAAATGCAGCATGACTGCTGAATCTTTACCGATTGAATAAAGCATAACCGGATTTTCAAACTCGGCAGCAACTTCGCGAATGATGTGAATACTCTCAGCTTCAAGCTGTTTAAGATGAGTAAGTCTTTCCTCATTTAATGACATGGACAACCTGCGTATTACACGTGTACTTATTACACTTTATAAAATTTATATTCATTATAGTGATTAACTTTTCATAACGATTGCTTGTTTTGTGATATTCATATATTAAAACGTCATATAAAAATTCACTAATATCAACTATCAGTTTTTATGAATCTGATAGCTTAGCTAAATAAAGACAATTGATTGTTTAGTCAAAGCACTCTGGAAGATTACTTTTAGCAATGAAATGATATATTAATCATCTAAACGGACAGTTCACATCGTGGTGAAAAAAAATTAGAGTAGGATTAGTTCTTCCAATTTATAAACTATGTATGCCTTATAACGAATTTGATTTAGATACTTTAAAATCCCGTCTGGAACAGGCAAAACTTGCCGGTTTTATTTACCAGCACCAGCAACATATTTTGGTTCTTCAGGAACCTTATACTGAAGATGGCAGTCCTTTAAACATTTATATCCAGCATGAATTGACCGCGGATCAGATTGGCATGCAGTTTGGCCTGCGTAAGCTGAACGATCAATGGGAATACCTGCTCGGTATGACTTATAGCAACCAGCAGGCAGGTTACGAAATAGGTGCCGGCAATCTGAGAAGTGATCAAAAAGCTTTCAATCTGCTTTATGCTTTCTATAACTATCCTAAAGCCTTTTTCTTGGTGGCCCTTCCTTTGTCTGCAAATACTCAGGCATTGGAACAGGCTCTCGACGAACAATTATTTAATCAGCCTGAACTTAAATTTCTGGAGACTGCAGTAAAAACCAATCCAATGGGCGAACAGGTGCAATGGATGAAGAACTATATCCTGCAACAAGCCCTAGAAATGAAAGTCCGTATCCAGACCGCCATCCTTTAATTCTTTTATACATCTACCTAGGGACAGAAAAGCAAATGTACACAATTGCTTTTCTATTCTTGAGATAAAACCTCAGATTCGCCCACCTATAAAATAGTCGACACTTATTTGCAGCTAAGAAAAGCTCATCACATATTGTTAAATTTTGGATTTTATCAAGCTATCCCGATTGGGATTTTTGTTGTTTTTTTGCTTACAATTTTATTAATAACTGTTATCTTTAACAGGGTCATAAAATTTCTATAAAACCATAATTAGAGACAGAAACTCATGTGGGAACTGTTCATTCATCCTTCCAACATTGTATTTAGTATCAGTTTAAGCCTGATGCTGATGTTTGCTGCCTTGGAATGTGTCTTGCTGATGCTGGGAGGTGGTTCCCAGAATATGTTCGAACAATTTCTGCCTGAAGAACCGCTTCATCCGGAAGTAGGTATTGATCAGCAGACCGGCCTGTTCAATAAAGTATTCGACTGGCTTTATCTGGGTCGCCTGCCTCTCTTTATCTGGCTCATTATTTTCCTGACCAGTTATGGTCTGAGCGGTTTATTGATCCAAGGCCTGTTCGAACGATTTACCAGTCAGCTTTTAAATGCATGGATTATTTCCCCTGCCTGTTTATTTTTATGCATGCCGATTGTACGTGGGCTGTCCGTGCTTGCTGCCAAAATTCTGCCTCAGGATGAAACCATCGCGATCTATAGCGATGAACTGATCGGACGAACCGCCACGATTATTCTGGGAGATGCCAAAGCTAACTCCCCTGCTCAGGCCAAAGTTCAGGATCAGCATGGTAAGACCCATTATGTGCTGGTCGAACCTGAACGTAATGAAATATTTAATCAAGGTCAGACAGTTGTTCTGACTCAAAAAACTAAAAATGGCTTTCAGGCTATTGAACTTTAATTAAACCAATTTCCTATAAAAATTAAGCTTGCCCAAAAGAGACTTTATAACAATGCTAAATTTTGATTTATATAATGTTTTGATTATTGCGGGGATTATATTCGTTGGCCTTGTTACCTTCGGATTAATCATTGCACGTTTATACCGTCGTTCCAGTAAAGAGATTTCTTTTGTGCGTACCGGTTGGGGTGGTGAAAAAGTGATTTTAGGCGGTGGGGCTTTGGTGCTACCGGTGCTACATGAAATCATTCCAGTCAATATGAATACCTTGCGTCTGGAAGTCCGTCGTGCCGATGATCAGGCGCTGATTACCCGTGATCGCATGCGTGTCGATGTAATGGCTGAATTCTATGTGCGCGTAAAGCCTACTGCAGATTCGATTGCCACTGCTGCACAAACGCTTGGTCAAAAGACCATGTCACCAAATGAACTGAAAAATCTGGTTGAAGGTAAATTTGTCGACTCTTTACGCGCCGTTGCCGCTGAAATGGCGATGGAAGAATTGCATGAGAAACGCGTCGACTTCGTACAAAAAGTACAGCAAGTGGTATCCGAAGATCTGCACAAAAATGGTCTGGAACTGGAAACTGTTTCTTTAACTGGCTTAGATCAAACTGGCTTTAAATATTTCAATCCACAAAATGCTTTCGATGCTGAAGGTTTGACCAAACTCACTGAAACGATTGAAGATCGTCGCCGTAAGCGTAATCATATTGAACAGGATACAGATCTGGCCATTAAAGCCAAAAATCTGGAAGCCGAGCAAGCACGTCTGCAAATTATCCGTGAAGAAGAATATGCCAAGCTGCAACAGGAACGTGAAATTTCGATTCGCCGCGCTGAACAGTTAGCTGAAATTGCAGCTCAGGAAGCTGCAAAAAAACGTGAAGCGGAAGAAGCTCGTATTGCTGCTGAACGTGAAGTAGAACTGAAACGCATTTTGGCGGCTCGTGATGTTGAAAATGAAAACATTCAGAAAGCCCAGCTTATTCAAAAAGCCCAAGTTGAACAGAAGAAAACGATTGAACTGGCTGAACAAGATCGTGCAATTGCGATTGCAGAAAAATCACGTGCTGAATCTGAAGCCAAAGCTTTAGCTGATCAGGCACGTGCTCAAGCGGTTAAAGCGGAAGAAGAAGTCGTTACTGTCCGTCAGATCCAGCAAGCTGAACGTCAAAAAGCAGTTGAACTGGTTGCAGCCAAAGAACAGGCTGAGAAAGATGCAATTGCCATTACCGTTGCAGCTGAAGCTGGCAAACAGGCAGCAGCTGATGATGCAGAAGCGGTTCGTATTGCCGCTGAAGCCGAAGCTGAAAAAGTTCGCCTGAAAGCTAAAGGTGAAGCGGATGCCAAAGTATTACTTGCTCAAGCGATGGAGAAACAGTATCAAGTCGATGCTGAAGGTACTCGCGCAGTGAATGAAGCAAATAATGTACTGTCATCTGAACAGGTGGAAATGCAAATCCGGCTAGCCATGCTGAAATACTTACCTGAAATCATTCGTGAAAGTGTTAAGCCGATGGAAAACATTGATGACATCAAGATTCTGCAAGTCAATGGCCTACATGGCACATATGCGGGTTCTTGCCAAGCAAATGCCCATCATGAAGGCGGCAATGTTGCCCTCTCCGATCAGGTGGTGAATAGTGCTTTGCGTTATCGTAGCCAGGCACCTTTGATTGATAGCCTGATGAATGAATTAGGCATTCAGGGTGGTGACATCAATGGGATGACTCAAAGCCTGAAAGCTAAAGCTGGTATAGATAACTAAATACTCAATTTTCGAATTATCATTTAGTTAGACTTTAATCTCCTTTTACAGCAATTATAAAAAAGCCCTCAATATTGAGGGCTTTTTATCAGCTTAATAAATTAAGCCAAACCTTTTTCTTTCAAAACCTCAAGCATGGTTGAACCCAACTCTGCAGGACTACGTGTATACGCCATTCCCGCGCGTTCAAAAGCTGCAAACTTCTCTTCAGCAGTTCCTTTACCGCCAGAAATGATGGCACCTGCGTGACCCATACGCTTACCTTTCGGCGCTGTTACACCAGCGATATAACCTACCACTGGCTTGGTCACATGTGACTGAATATACTCAGCTGCTTCTTCCTCAGCAGTACCGCCAATTTCACCAATCATGATAATGGCTTCAGTTTGTGGATCTTCCTGGAACAGTTTCAAGCAATCAATCTGGTTCATGCCTGGAATCGGATCACCACCGATCCCGATACAGGTAGACTGTCCAAGACCTAGTTTAGTGGTTTGTGCAACCGCTTCATAAGTCAAAGTACCTGAACGTGAGATAATGCCGATCTTACCTGGCTGGTGAATATGACCCGGCATAATCCCGATCTTACACTCGCCTGGCGTAATGATACCCGGACAGTTTGGACCAATCAGACGCGTGCCATTACCATTGGTTTCTAAATAACGTTTGGCTTTCAGCATATCCAGGGTTGGTACACCTTCAGTAATCACAACGATCAGTTCAATACCTGAGTCAACTGCTTCTACAATAGAATCCAGGACAAAAGGTGCTGGCACATAAATCACAGAAGCATCAGCCTGGGTTTCTTGCACCGCTTCACGCATAGTATTAAATACCGGCAAATCCAGATGTGATTGACCGCCTTTGCCCGGTGTTACCCCACCAACCACTTTAGTACCGTAGGCAATAGCCTGTTCAGAGTGGAATGTGCCGTTTTTACCTGTAAAGCCTTGGACTAAAACTTTGGTGTCTTTATTAATTAATACGCTCATTGTGATACTCCTTAAGCTTTTACTGCAGCAACAATTTTTTCTGCAGCATCGGCCAGGCCATTTGCAGAAATCAATTTCAAACCAGATTCATCCAGTAACTTGGCACCAAGCTCTGCATTGTTCCCTTCAAGGCGAACAACCACAGGCACAGTGACATTTACTTCCTGAACCGCTGCAATAATTGCCTCAGCAATCATGTCACAACGTACAATTCCACCAAAAATATTAATCAAGACACCTTGTACAGAAGAATCTGCCAAGATAATTTTAAATGCTTCAATTACACGCTCTTTGGTTGCACCACCACCCACATCCAGGAAATTGGCTGGCTGACCACCATAAAGCTTGATAATGTCCATGGTTGCCATCGCAAGACCGGCACCATTGACCATACAACCGATATTGCCTTCTAACGCTACATAGTTCAGATCAAATTCAGACGCTTTCAGCTCACGCTCATTTTCTTGTGATTTATCACGTAAAACTGCGACTTCAGGCAGGCGGTACAGTGCATTCGAATCAATGCCGACTTTGGCATCGACACAAAGAATGTCACCATTTTCACGTACAGAGAGCGGGTTGATTTCAAATAAAGCAAAATCATTTTCGACAAAAGCTTGATAAGCAGCTGTCATGACTTTGACAAATTGGTTGATCTGGTTATCTTTTAACTTAAGTGCAAACGCCACTTCACGCGCCTGAAATGGCAATAATCCTACTAAAGGATCAACTTCGACTTTAATGATTTTTTCAGGATTTTCTTCTGCAACTTTTTCAATTTCGACACCACCTTCAGTGGATGCCATAAAAGTAATACGACGGCTAGAACGGTCTACCACTGCACCTAAATAGAGTTCACGCTCGACCGGATAAACATCTTCAGACACCAAAATACTATTGACTGGTTGACCATTTGCATCGGTTTGATAGGTCACTAAACGTGAACCAATAATCTGATTGGCATATTCAGCTGCTTCTTCAGCCGACTTTACCACTTTTACCCCACCCGCTTTGCCACGACCACCTGCGTGAACCTGCGCTTTTAATACCGCAAACTTCCCACCAAGCTGCTCAAAAGCATGTACTGTTTCCTCAGCATTGGTAGCAAGAATACCTTCTTGTACAGGCATCCCATATTTTTTTAATAACGCTTTTGCTTGATACTCATGTAAATTCATTGATTAACCTTTTACTACTTATTTGACTTTGTTATTACACGTTTTCCCAATATTTCTTGGTTCACATCAATCAATATTGGTATTTTTGGATCTTAGATTTTACTTATCTTTATTTTTAGATGATTATTCATTCAAAAACAACCACCAAATGTAAAAAGAGCGGCCTGAGCCGCTCTTCGAAGAATTACTTACGCTTACGTTGGATCGCGTGGATCGCACGACCATCGACTGCAAGAGCAGCTTCATGTACCACTTCAGAGAATGTTGGGTGACCGAAAGTCATCAACTGTAGATCTTCAACTGAAGATACAAACTCAAGTGCAATCATACCTTGGTGAACGATGTCAGACGCAGCAGGTCCAATCACGTGCATACCAAGTAGACGGTCAGTTTTTGCATCAGCAACAAACTTCACGAAACCGGCACCTTCACCAGCAGCCAAAGCACGACCATTTACAGCAAAACCGAATTGACCAGTTTTCACTTCATGACCTTTTTCTTTGGCTTGCTCTTCTGTTAAACCTACCCAAGCAGCTTCCGGATGAGTGTAGATGACAGAAATGATAGTGTCGTAGTTCACTTGAGCAGCATGACCGTGGATACGTTCAACAGCCATTACGCCTTCTTCCATTGCTTTATGTGCAAGCATTGGACCACGTACCAAGTCACCGATTGCGTATACGCCTTCAACAGAAGTTGCACACCAGTCGTTTACCTCAACCAGACCGCGCTCAGTCAGTTTGATACCTGAGTCTTCAGCCAATAGGCCTTCAGCATAAGCACGACGGCCTACACAAACGATCAGTTTATCGAAAGTCTGTTCTTTGTCTTCGCCGCCCTGGCTGTATTTAACAGTCACTTCACGACCGTTAACTTCAGTACCAGAAACTTTTGCACCAATGCGGATATCAAGACCTTGTTTAGTCAGCAGTTTTTGGTAGTCTTTTGCCAATGCTTTGTCAGCCATTGGCAAGAATGCGTCCATTGCTTCAAATACAACAACTTCCGCACCCAGACGACGCCATACTGAACCAAGTTCAAGACCGATTACACCAGCACCGATCACACCAAGACGTTTAGGCACTTCTGGGAATTCAAGCGCACCAGTTGAGTCCACGATCAGGTCTTGATCTACAGGAGCAACTGGAATATTGACTGGTACAGAACCAGATGCAAGGATGACATATTTAGGCTCTAAAACCTGAGTTTCACCTTCATGCGGTACAAACTCAACTTTTTTACCAGCAAGTAATTTACCAGTACCTTGTAACCATTCAATGCCATTACCTTTAAGTAACTGCGCAACACCACCAGTCAATTGCTCAACGACTTTGTCTTTACGCGCCAGCATTTTAGACAAATCGAAAGCAACTTCACCCGTTGTAATACCGTGGTCATCTAAATGCTTAACAGTATCTTCATAACGGTGAGAAGAATCTAAAAGTGCTTTAGAAGGAATACAACCTACATTTAAGCAAGTACCGCCTAAAGAAGGTTTACCTTTATGAATACGTTTTTCGATACACGCAACTTTAAAACCAAGCTGTGCAGCACGAATTGCAGCTTCGTAGCCACCTGGGCCACCACCGATTACAACTAAATCGAATTGTTGAGACATTATTCTCTCCAAAAATGGGCCTAGAGGATCACCCTAAGCCCATGGATTTATTCTTTAGAATTAAAGATCAAGGATCAGACGAGCTGGTTCTTCTAACAATTCTTTGATTGTTACAAGGAAACCTACAGCTTCTTTACCATCGATTAGACGGTGGTCATAAGAAAGCGCTAGGTACATCATTGGCAAGATTTCAACCTGACCATTCACTGCCATAGGACGTTCCTGGATTTTATGCATACCCAGAATCGCAGTTTGTGGAGTGTTCAAGATTGGAGTTGAAAGCAATGAACCGAAAGTACCACCGTTGGTAATTGTGAAAGTACCACCAGTCATGTCTTCGATTGCAAGTTTACCTTCACGCGCTTTACCAGCGTATGCACGGATACCGTTTTCAACTTCAGCATAGTTCATGCGGTCTGTATCACGAAGTACAGGAACCACCAAACCACGGTCAGAAGAAACTGCTACACCGATGTCATAGTAACCATGGTAAACAATGTCGTCGCCATCGATAGACGCATTCACTGCTGGATAGCGTTTCAGTGCTTCAGTCGCAGCTTTAACGAAGAATGACATGAAGCCTAGACGCGCACCATGACGTTTTTCAAACGCTTCTTTGTACTGGTTACGCATTTCCATGATTGGTTTCATGTTTACTTCGTTGAACGTAGTTAACATTGCTGTTTCTTGAGTTGCAGCAAGCAGACGTTCAGCAACACGTTTACGCAGACGAGTCATTGGAACTCGTTTTTCAATACGTTCGCCAACCGCAACGCTTAACGGTGCAGCAGCAGGCGCTGCAGGTTTAGACTGGTGGTTCGCAACATCTTCTTTAGTGATGCGACCGCCACGACCTGTACCTGATACGTCAGCAGCATTGATACCAGATTCAGTTAATGCTTTACGTACTGCTGGAGCCTGGTCTTGAACCTGTTGACGCTCAACGATCGGTGCATTACCCGCTTCAGTTTTTGCAGCAGCTTGCTCTACTGATGCTTCAGTTTCAGATTGAACTGCTTGAGTTTGAGTTGCGCCAGATACAGCACCTTCTTCGAACTGTGCAATCACTTCAGCAGAAAGCACTGTATCGCCTTCATTTTTAACGATTGATGCAATTGTACCGTCTGCAGGAGCAACAACTTCTAAAACAACTTTATCAGTTTCAATATCACAGATCACTTCATCACGTGATACTGCTTCACCTGGTTGTTTGTGCCAAGTTGCGATCGTACCGTCCGCAACTGACTCTGGAAATACCGGTGCTTTAATTTCGGTTGCCATTATTTAGAATCTCCTGGATTATTCAGCATCGATCGCTAGAGCGTCGTTAACGAGCTGAGCTTGTTGTTTTGCATGCAAGTATGGTGAACCACACGCCGGTGCAGCTGAAGCTTCACGGCCTGCGTAACTAATACGGATTTGTTTGCCCGCTTTCATCACATCGTCATATAAACGAGGCGCGATGAACAACCAAGCACCTTGGTTTTTCGGTTCTTCTTGTGCCCAAACCAGTTCTTTCACGTTTGGATACTGAGCAAGAACTTCTGCAAGACGTGCTTCTGGGTACGGATACAATTGTTCAATACGTGCAATTGCAGTGTTGTTCAATTCTTTTTCACGACGTTTTTCAACCAGATCGTAGTAAACCTTACCACCACACAATACCAGACGGGTTACATCTGCTTTATTGATGTTATCTACTTCGTCGATCACAGTCTGGAATGTACCGTTAGCCAGTTCTTCCAGGTTAGACACCGCTAACTTGTGACGAAGCAATGATTTAGGTGACATGACGATCATTGGTTTACGGATCGGACGGATAGCTTGACGACGCAATGCGTGGAAGATCTGAGCAGGTGTAGTTGGTGTTAACACTTGCATGTTTTCTTCAGCACATAATTGCAGGAAGCGTTCCAGACGTGCAGATGAGTGCTCTGGACCTTGACCTTCGAAGCCGTGTGGCAGAAGCATAGTCAGACCACATACACGTTCCCATTTGGTTTCACCAGATGAGATGAACTGGTCGATTACGACCTGTGCACAGTTAGCGAAGTCACCGAACTGAGCTTCCCAGATGATCAGGCTCTTAGGCAGAGTTGTTGCATAACCGTATTCGAATGCCAGTACTGCCATTTCAGACAATAAAGAGTCATAGATCGCAACGCGTGGTTGGTTTTCTTTGATATGGCAAAGTGGAATGTATACAGAACCATCTACCTGGTTGTGCAGTTTTGCATGACGGTGTGAGAAGGTACCACGACCCACGTCTTCACCAGTCAAACGTACCAGGTAACCTTCGTCTAGCAGTGTTGCATAAGCCAGAGTTTCAGCAGCACCCCAGTTCAGTGGCATTTCACCAGTCTGCATTTTCAGACGGTCGTCAATCACTTTAGAAACTTGACGTTGCATTACGAAGCCTTCTGGAAGCTCACGCATTTTACGACCAAGTTCTTTCAGGCGCTCTTCTGGGAATGTAGTATCCCAAACGTCTGTGTATTCATGACCCAGGTACGGTGTCCAGTCTACAAACATTTTTTTGTTCGGTTCTAGAACCAGTGCATTGGCAACATGTTTACCTGCTTCAAGATCAGAACGGTATTGTTCAACCATTTGATCTGCAGTAGCACGATCAAGTACACCTTCTTGAACCAGTTTGTCAGCATAAAGCGTACGAGTTGTCGCTTTTTTGTTGATCACTTGGTACATCATTGGCTGAGTTGCTGCTGGTTCATCCGCTTCGTTATGACCACGACGACGGTAACAGAACATGTCGATCACGACGTCTTTACGGAATGTATGACGGAAATCATGCGCCAATTGAGCAACAAATAGTACTGCTTCTGGATCATCACCGTTGACGTGGAAAATCGGTGCCTGAATCATTTTCGCAATGTCAGTACAATATTCAGTAGAACGCGCGTCACGTGGATCAGAAGTGGTGAAACCAACCTGGTTGTTCACTACGATGTGAACTGTACCACCAACGGTGTAACCACGAGTTTGTGACATTTGGAAGGTTTCTTGGTTTACGCCTTGACCTGCAAATGCTGCGTCACCGTGAACGATGATTGGTAATACGTCATCACCACCGATATCTTTACGACGTACTTGACGAGCACGTACAGAACCTTCAACTACAGGTCCAACAATTTCAAGGTGAGATGGGTTGAACGCCAATGCCAAGTGAACTTCACCACCTGGAGTCATCACGTTAGAAGAGAAACCTTGGTGATACTTAACGTCACCAGAACCTTTCTTGTGCAGTGATTTGCCTTCGAACTCACCAAACAGGTCAGCCGGGTTTTTACCCATGATGTTAACCAGAAGGTTCAGACGACCACGGTGTGGCATACCGATCACGACTTCTTTACAGCCTACAGAACCGGCACGCTGGATCAATTCATTCACCATAGGAATGAAAGATTCACCACCTTCAACACCAAAACGTTTTGCACCCACGAATTTATTACCGAGGTATTTTTCCAGACCTTCAGCTGCAGTTAAACGTTCAAGAACATGTTTTTTCTGATCAGCACTTAGTCCATATTGACCACGTGCGCTTTCAAGACGTTGCTGGATCCAGCGTTTTTCTTTGGTATCCACGATGTGCATGTATTCAGCACCGATAGAGCTACAGTAAGTCGCTTCCATCGCTTGGACCATTTCACCCAAAGTCGCTGCTTCCTTACCAATCGCAAGGTTACCGGTATTGAATATAGTGTCCAGATCAGACTGAGTTAAACCGTGCGCAGAAAGATCAAGATCTGGCACAACTTCACGTTTAGCCAGACCTAATGGATCCAATTTTGCTTTTTGGTGGCCACGGTTACGGTACGCAGCAATCAGCTGTAAAACGCCAATTTGACGACGTTCATGCTCTGAACTTACTGTCGATTGGATAACAGGCTGAATACGGCTTGAATTGCGACCTAAAAGTAGGAATTGCTCACGTACATTGCTGTGTGGTTGATCACCTTTTGGGAATTTATCGAAGTACGCTCTCCAGTCAGCACCCACTGAGTCTGGAGCAGTGAGGTACTGCTCATAAAGTTCTTCAATATACGCTGCACTATCAGCGGAAAGTTCAGTGTCAAGACGCAGAGCGTCAGCAACTTCTTGCATTTGTGGACCCATTTCCTATTGCAAAAACATTTTCAGGATGCTTTTTAAGCAAAACCCAGGATTAGTAATGTCAAATTGATAATTCAACATTAGTCCCCCATAAGGCATAAGCCATGAGGCGTTATCACCACACCAAGAAAATTCTTGATATGTTTAATGAACAATAACGCCCCTCAGCGGCATCATCACTCATTGAATACCCGATCGTGACCGAGCAATTTTTTGCAAATCGACTTAGAAAAAACAAAGATTTAAACTATATTTTTTCTAAAGCGACTTTGACTTACATTTATATACCAGTCTCAACTTCTTCCGTGTTTAAAAAATGTACATCGGCCCACACATTTTTTAAATATAGTCTTGTGCTAAATGCTATCACGATCTCGACTAATCAATTGATTTTTTTGACGAGGAACGCATGTTTTTTAGTCAAATACTTCCGTCAGAAATTACTCTAACATAGGGAGCTTTAAATGAAAAACACATTCAGCGTAGACTTAAGTCCTACATCTTTTTGATAAACAAAAAGAGAGTAAATCTTCCAATCCACTCCCTTTACAACTTTGCGTTATATAATAACATTATTGAAAACCTTTTTCAGTCCAGAATTACATCTAAAAATCATAAATACCTCAAACAACATCATAATAGTGCATAAATCCGACCAGAATGCTCTGCAATGACTCATCACCCGATTTGATCATATGAGATACAGCACCAATAACAGCAGTTTTCACGACTCCTGTTCATTTATGAAGCCCTATAAAGCAAAAAGCACACCAAGTGGTGTGCTTTTTGAAAAACTGTTGATTGCAGTCTAAATTAGCCAGCCATATCTAGAAGCATGTTACGGATGTGACCGATTGCTTTAGTAGGGTTCAAGCCTTTAGGACATACAGATACACAGTTCATGATACCTTTACAACGGAACAGAGAGAACGGATCGTCAAGACGAGCCAGACGCTCTTGAGTACCTGTATCACGCGAATCGATGATGAAACGGTATGCATTCAATAATGCTGAAGGACCCAAGAACTTGTCTGGGTTCCACCAGAATGATGGGCATGAAGTTGAACAACATGCACAAAGAATACATTCATACAGACCATTCAAGTGTTCACGTTCTTCAGGAGACTGCAGACGCTCTTTAGGAGGTGCAGGCTGGTTGTTGATCAAGAACGGATGAATCTTGTTGTACTGATCGTAGAACTGGTTCATGTCAACTACAAGGTCTTTGATTACTGGAAGACCAGGTAGTGGACGAATCGTGATTTCATTTGGTAAATCGTTCAGGTTCCAAAGACACGCCAAACCGTTTTTACCATTGATGTTCACACCATCAGAACCACAGATCCCTTCACGGCATGAACGACGGAATGTCAAAGATTCGTCCTGTACTTTTAATGCAAGAAGCGCATCAAGCAACATACGGTGCTTATCAGTCAGTTCAAGCTTAAAAGTTTGCATGTACGGTGCTTTATCCTTATCAGGATCGTAGCGGTAGATATGAAATGTACGAGTACCTCTACTCATCTTTAATCTCCTGATTAGAATGTACGTGGTTTCGGTGGAATTGCATCAACCGAAAGTGGTTTGTAACGCACTGGCTTGTATTCAAGACGGTTGTCAGCAGAGAACCACAAAGTGTGTTTCATCCACTCATCGTCACGACGGCCATATGGATACTCTGGGTGATCTGGTGGTAATTCGAAATCTACCACAGTGTGAGCACCACGACATTCTTTACGTGCAGCAGCTGAAATCAAGGTCGCTTTAGCAACTTCATACAGGTTTTCAACTTCTAGAGCTTCAATACGTGCAGTGTTGAATACTTTAGATTTGTCTTTCAAGTGAATGTTGCGAACACGCGGCTCAATTGCAAGAATTTGTTTTACACCTTCTTCAAGCAGCGCAGTTGTACGGAATACACCCGCGTGGTCTTGAACGATGTCACGGATTGCATCAGCAACTTCTTGAGCATTCTCACCAGTTGTTGATTCATCCAGCTTACGAACACGTTTAATTGTGTTTTCAAGCACAGTTGTAGGAAGCGGTTCATACTCATCACCGTGGTGTTTAGTCACATAGTCGATGATGTGCTGACCAGCAGCCTTACCAAATACAACCAAGTCAAGCAGTGAGTTTGTACCTAGACGGTTTGCACCGTGTACAGATACACATGAACATTCACCGATCGCATAGAAACCTTTCACTGGTTTAGTGAAGTTACGGCCTTCTTGGTTAGTAGAATAGGTATCAGTATTCTTATCGTAGTTCGTTACTAGAGCTTCAGATTCTGGAGACTCAGGAACAACTACCTGACCATGAATATTCGTAGGAATACCACCCATTTGGTAATGGATTGTTGGTACTACAGGAATTGGCTCTTTAGTAATGTCAACGTTCGCGAATTTCTTGCCAATCTCGAATACAGATGGCAGACGTTTCATGATGGTGTCAGCACCCAAGTGAGTCATATCAAGAAGGATATAATCGCCTTTAGGACCACAACCACGACCTTCTTTGATTTCCTGGTCCATAGAACGTGATACGAAGTCACGAGGAGCCAAGTCTTTCAGAGTCGGTGCATAACGTTCCATGAACGGTTCGCCGTCTTTGTTACGAAGGATTGCACCTTCACCACGACAACCTTCAGTTAACAATACGCCTGCGCCTGCAACACCCGTTGGGTGGAATTGCCAGAATTCCATATCTTGTAATGGAATACCTGCACGAGCAGCCATACCAAGACCGTCACCAGTGTTGATATATGCGTTTGTAGATGCGCGGTAAACACGACCAGCACCACCCGTTGCGAACAATGTAGCTTTCGCCTGGAATACGGCAATTTTACCAGTTTCCTGATCAATTGCTGTCACACCCAGTACATCACCTGCTTCATTACGGATCAAATCAAGCGCGATCCATTCTACGAAGAATTGTGTACCCATTTTCACGTTGCTTTGATAAAGCGTGTGAAGAAGTGCGTGACCTGTACGGTCGGCAGCAGCACAAGCACGAGGAACAGCTTTTTCACCATAGTTCGCAGAGTGACCACCGAATGGACGTTGGTAAATTGTGCCGTCAGCGTTACGGTCAAATGGCATACCTAAATGTTCTAATTCGTATACCACTTGCGGTGCTTCGCGAGTCATGAACTCGATCGCGTCTTGGTCACCTAACCAGTCAGAACCTTTAACTGTATCGTAGAAGTGGTAATGCCAGTTATCTTCTTGCATGTTACCAAGAGATGCACCGATACCACCCTGCGCTGCTACAGTGTGAGAACGTGTTGGGAATACTTTAGTCAGTACCGCAACTTTCAAACCTGCTTGAGCAAGTTGGTAAGAAGCGCGCATACCAGAACCACCACCACCAACGATAACTGCATCGAAAGTTTCGTGTGGAATATTTGTGTAATCTTCTTTAGGGGTTATAGCGCCCATGATTGTTTCCTATCAATTCGCCCAAAAAATCTGGATTGCCCAGATCGCATATGCAAATACAGCAATAATCACTGCTGAAGTCAGTACAAGGCGTAAACCTGATGCTGATGGACCCATTTGACGAGTAGTCACATAGTCAGTGAATACCTGCCACATACCGATCCATGCATGCGCAACAAGAGATAAGACTGCCAACAAAGACATGATCTTCATTGGAACTGTCATCATAAAGCCGTACCATTGCTCGTAGTTGAAGCCACCATTCAGTAGGATCCAACCAAACACCACAACGGTATAAACAGCTAGAACTACAGCACTGATGCGTTGGACAAACCAATCACGAGAACCTGAACCTGTTAAACCAGTAGCACTTTTCATTAGAGTACGATCCATACAAATGCTGCAACAATACCGATTGCAGACAAGATTAATGAAATAGTAGCTGCAGTACGACCGCTTTGCAGTTCTTCTGCAATGCCGATATCTGCAAGTAAGTGCTTAATACCAGTGAACAAATGATAAATTAAGCCGGCTACAAATACCCATACGATAAAGCGGACAAAGAAACCGTTAAAGATTTCCTGCACTTCAGCAAAACCTTCTGCTGAAGACAATGATTTATCCAACAGCCACAAAAGGACCGGTACGAGTAAAAATACGATGACACCTGAAAGACGGTGTAGAATTGATGCAATAGCCACGGGTGATTTTAAGTTTACTTCTAAAACTTGACCCATGGACAAATTGACAGGTCTGTTGCTTTTCACAGCGGGCATCCTGTAGTTAAAAACTCCATCCGGAGTTTGTTGGAATTAATTCGAAGGAAAGCTGGCATTATCAGGCAAATACATGCCTAAACATAAAACGACACTGAATTATAAAACGTGAACTATTAAAATACAAACAACTGTATTTGGCTTTTTGAACAAAAAACCTTTAAATAAGAATCATTAACAACAACTTTAAGTTCTCCCCCACTTACTTTATCTTCATATTCTCATTCTAGATATTTGTTTTTTAATAATTAACTTGATTAATTTAGTCTGTTATCTAGCCAAGCTTCGACTAAGTAGATTTAGACTAAAGATGAACAGCAAAAATATAATTTCGATCCTAAGTCCTTATTAATCCCAAGTAAAATCATAAGGATATATTTCACAAATAAATAATGACTATTTATATAAAGGCATCTCAATTTAGAATTTTTATACTAAAACCTACTTATCTCTTTGTAGATCATAGTTTTTTTGATGTTTTTAGACATTTTATATTCAAAAAAACACTTATTTATTTTTGTTTAAGTTGTATTAAACAAAGTGAAGCAAATTTACGAGCTATTTTTTAGCCGATTAAACAGAGCCAAAAAGAAAATTTATTGCTTTTATTTATAATTCAAGTTTGAAGTAAAAACTTAAGGAAATCGATGTAAGTTACGAGATTTATATAATTTTAAGTTGCAGTCTTAGAATATTTTCTCAATTTCTCCTTTATTTTTTGCTAGGAAAAAACGCTTACAAATACGGCAAAGACTATATTTTTTTCTGCACCTTCTGTTCAATTTGACTTATTATAGAGGTTTGGTACTGTGATTTTATTAAACTTTTTATACCAAGATAAATGACTAAACCACTGTGAGAATGTCATTTTTCATCCATAAGTATAATTGACAAAATTTCAGTAGCCACTAATCTTATAGCAAATTTTTGATCCGTCCGTTTTGTGCATTAAAAGATTGATAGGCAACTCGGATATACATTCACCAGGACAGGAGATCTATTGAATGTCTGAAGCAACTGGCAAGAAAGCCGTTTTACAGCTTGATGGCAAAGAAATTGAATTACCAATTTACAGCGGCACATTGGGCCCAGATGTAATCGACGTTAAAGATGTGTTGGCTGCAGGTCACTTTACTTTTGATCCTGGTTTTATGGCAACAGCTGCATGCGAGTCTAAAATCACTTTCATCG
The DNA here is from genome assembly GCF_013417335.1 of Acinetobacter sp. YH16031. NCBI lineage: Bacteria > Pseudomonadati > Pseudomonadota > Gammaproteobacteria > Moraxellales > Moraxellaceae > Acinetobacter > Acinetobacter sp. YH16031. The sequence goes on along the minus strand of NZ_VPED01000032.1, from coordinate 8,556 downwards.
ATGGTAATAAAGGTGTTCTTTTACACCGTGGCTACCCAATTGACCAGTTAGCAACTAAAGCTGATTACCTAGAAACTTGCTACTTACTTCTTAATGGCGAGCTTCCAACAGCTGAGCAAAAAGAAGAATTCGACGCTAAAGTTCGTAACCACACTATGGTTCACGATCAAGTAAGCCGCTTCTATAACGGTTTCCGTCGTGATGCTCACCCTATGGCAATCATGGTTGGTGTTGTTGGTGCGTTGTCTGCGTTCTATCACAACAATTTGGACATCGAAGATGTTAACCATCGTGAAATCACTGCGATTCGTTTAATCGCTAAGATTCCTACTTTGGCAGCTTGGAGCTACAAATACACTGTTGGTCAACCATTCGTTTACCCACGTAACGATTTGACTTACGCTGAAAACTTCCTGTACATGATGTTTGCGACTCCTGCAGACCGTGACTACAAAGTAGATCCAATCCTTGCAAAAGCAATGGACCGTATCTTCACACTTCACGCTGACCACGAACAAAATGCTTCTACGTCTACAGTACGTTTAGCTGGCTCTACTGGCGCTAACCCATATGCATGTATCGCTGCTGGTATCTCTGCACTTTGGGGTCCTGCTCACGGTGGTGCGAACGAAGCTGTTCTTAAGATGCTTGATGAAATCGGCACTGTAGAAAACGTTGCTGGCTTCATGGAAAAAGTGAAAACTAAAGAAGTTAAACTCATGGGCTTCGGTCACCGTGTGTACAAAAACTTCGATCCACGTGCGAAAGTAATGAAAGAAACTTGTGACGAAGTTCTTGGTGCTCTTGGCATCAACGATCCACAGCTTGCTCTTGCTATGGAACTTGAACGTATCGCGCTTTCTGACGAATACTTCATCAAACGTAACCTTTACCCTAACGTAGACTTCTACTCAGGTATCATCCTTAAAGCGATTGGTATCCCAACAGAAATGTTTACTGTGATCTTCGCGCTTGCACGTACAGTTGGTTGGATCAGCCACTGGTTAGAAATGCACAGCGGTCCTTACAAGATCGGTCGTCCTCGTCAGCTTTACACTGGCGAAGTTCAACGCGACATCAACCGTTAATTCGGTTAGCGTTGAAAGACGTAAAAACCACCCTTCTGGGTGGTTTTTTTATGGCTGACAAAAACCAACACAATAATGATGTGAAAAATTTAAAATAGTAAACCTGAAGAATTTTCAATTTCTGCAAATTTCTAGAAATTACTCTTATATCGCTAAGGATTGAGTTTTAATGCTGTTTTACCTGCTTCCCTTCATCCTGAGAATGATTCGTTTTGATCAGTTTAAAAGCCGGAATTTGACTTCAGGGGAAATCAAACTTTGCCAGCAAGTCTTTGCTGACCTGATTGACTATTCAGCAGTCCAGGTCATGAATCACCCTTTCCTGCCTTGGCAATCCAAGCATGTGATCATGGCACCAAGTGGTTATATTCACGTCCGCAATCTGAATTATCGGGACGATTATTCTAAAGAAAGCCGTTCTTATCAGGCGCTTTTCATTCATGAAATGGTATCTATAAGTTTTAAATAAAATGACAACAAATATAAGTTTAATAAAAAATGGACAAACCCTGTTTCAATTTAAGATATTTATTTAACTAAGATTTTTTTGTAAGGTTTAAGGCAACTTCTATAAAAAGACTTTGGCTTCAATATGACAAACAAGGCTAGAAAAATAACCTTATCTAAATTTGCTCAGACAAAAGTTGTGCAACCTTCACATTTTGAAGCAACAGAAATAACCCTACCAACACAAACCAAATACCACGTTGCGCATATAACACAAAACTCTTTTGAATATGATCCAACTTATGGAACACGAGAAACTAAGTCACCTGTTCAATTTAATTTATATCCTCTAGTTGTTGATAGTTATGGAGTGCCTTGGGCTGAAGCTAATATTTACATCTTAGATAGAATAAAAAATAGTCTTAATGTAGTTATGGCAACCTATTCAAATATAGCTAGTGATTTAGTCGCATTTAGGCAATTTTTAGATGATACAAATGTGAATTGGGTTACTTTCGATAAAAACAAATTATATAGACCTACATATCGCTATAGAGCATATCTACGAACAATGATTGAAGCTGAAAAAATCAGCTTTTCCACTGCCCGTAGAAGAATGAGTACTGTAATCTCATTTTATCGTTGGTTAAAAAACGAAGGCTTACTGAAGCCTGAATTTCCTATGTGGAAAGAATCAGATCGTTTTATAGATTTAAAAAATGATTTTGGTTCAACTTTTACAAAAAAAATCAAGTCAACAGATGTCTCTATCAAAGTCACTAAATCAAATAATCCATATGCTGAAACCATTAATGATGGTGGACTACTTCGACCATTGTCCAAAGATGAACAAATTCACTTACTAGAGGCCCTATCTGCATTAAAGAACACTGAAATGCTTTTAATCCACCTCTTAGGGTTGGCAAGTGGTGCACGAATTCAGACTATTCTCACCATGAGATTGCATCATGTATTTATCAATATGGAGGGTTCAGAATTAAAGGAAATCAGAATTCCTGCAGGACCTAGCACAGGCATTGACACAAAAAATGATAAGAAAATAGTTTTGCATATTCCTCTTTGGCTCTACCAAAAACTACATATCTATTCACAAAGTGAAAATGCTCAGGTACGAAGAAAAAAATCACTGTTGGGTGATTCAGATGATCAATATTTATTTTTAAGTAATCGCGGTACACCCTATTATCAGTCTAAAGCGGAGATTAAACACTTTCATGAAAATTTTGCACTTCATCATGCTAAGAATGGACAAACTGTGAGGCAATTTATAAATGATAAAGTAATTCCATATATTCAAAATCAATTGAACAATCCAAAATTTAAATATCGCTTTCATGATTTAAGAGCTACTTTTGGCATGAATCTAACAGATGAACAGCTAGAATATGTTGCTAGAGGACAAATAAGTCTTCACCAAGCTCGTGAATTTGTCAGAGTTAGAATGTGCCATGAATCCTCAGCAACGACAGACTTATATCTACAATACCGACAAAATTTAAAACATATTAGACAAGTGTCAGACTCATATAATGATCACCTATTTAAGATTGTTACCTCACTTGACTTGGATCAGAAATTATGAATTTAGAGCGAAGAATTATACAAGTCTATGATTTACCAATTCATTCTAATATTACAATTCTTCGCCCTGAACAAGTGGTGGTGAAATTTCCTCTGGGTAAGACCATTGATATAGGTGCATTGTGCTATTTAATTCGACAACCTACAGCCAAATCACATTTAGGTGTTAAAAGAATTTCAAATGAAGGAAGACTTGTACAGATAGATTCTGTGTATGAACCTCGCAAGGATGATGTACGCCGACTTATAACTTTTATTTCAGAACATATTATCCATAGTGGAAAACGTATTGAAACTATTAGAGATATGATCTCACGTTCAGTAGCCTTTGTATTTTGGGCTGATCAGAATAAATTTTATGATCTATTAAATAAAAAAGAAATAGCTAAACTAGCATTAATTCAGTACACCCAATATTTAAAAGAAAAAGTCTCAAGAGACGAGATCACAATAAATAGTGCTTCAAGACAACAAAGTTCAGTTATTACATTCTTATGTGATTTTTTTGAAGATGATGAATTTGCCATTGGTGTGAACATAATTCGAATAAACCAAAAACTCAAGAAAAGCACACAACCTCCAAGTGAAGATTCACAGGCAAAAGTCTTATCATTGTGTGAAAATATTTTTGATGGAATAGTCTCTTTTATCCTTGAGCATAAACAATATCCACATGAACTCAACATGCCCACATATTTAAATTTCCCAAACAATAAGCTTTGGATTTTCCCTGCAGAGTCATGGTTTATTCATCCTCTTAAATCATTAGACAAACGTAATACTTGTTTAGGTTATAACTACCAATTAGGAATATTAAACACAATTGAACAAATTGATAAATTAAGACTAAAACCCATTATAAATCAAAGAAACACTTACCATCTTTTAAAAAATGCAGAAAATAATTTAACTGCGGCTAATCAAAATTTTAGGCATAGCCAAAGAATACACATTGGAACTATTGCGCTGAATGCTTTTATTATTTTATTTACTGCACAAACAGGAATGAATTGGTCACAAATACTCAATTTGCAATGGGATAATGAATTTCATATATCTAGCACTCATCAATTATTCAGAACAATAAAATGGAGAGCTGCAGGTAAAGAGTGCAGTTTTGAAATACCTGTAGGATTTATGCCTAGATTCAAAAATTTCATTAGATTAAGGAATTATCTTTTAAATAATCAAAAGTTTGAATATTTGTTTTTTACTGCTGGTGAACGAGGTTTAGGCACCCCGAAACAAGTTAAATCATTTACTTTGCATGGTATTTACTCAGCAATTAAGCGAATTGATCCTCTGTTACCCACAATTCAATCAAGAGAATGGCGTGCAGCAAAAAGTGATTGGCTTGTGCGAAATACTGACATTTCAACAACAGCACTAATTTTACAAAATACAGAAAAAACAGTTTTATCTTCTTATATTGCAGGTTCTGAAAGTGCACATTGGGAAGAGATATCAAACTTTCTACATAACATATCTAAAGTTATTCTTTCGCCTAATCACGATCAAAAGCAATTATTACAGAGTGCTATTGGTAAATGCTCCTCCTTTGGAAACCCTGTAATTCCACAGGAAAACGACTCAATAAACACACCTAATTGTATTAATCCCGAAGGTTGCTTATTTTGTGAGAATTATAGAATACACGTAGATGAAACTGATATTCGAAAATTATTAAGTTGTAGGTATTGTATTGAAAAAACAGCACATTTAATAGGAAACTTGGAAGAACAAGATTTAATAACAAAACCAATTTTTGAAAGAATTAATTTAATTATAGCCCATGTTAAAAAGAACAATGAACCGCTTGTAAACAAAATTATGTCTGAAGTTGAAGAAGGGGAACTTGACATTTATTGGGCAAGAAAACTTGAAATGTTTATGGAGTTAGATTGGATAATATGACTATTTTAAATCTAGATGCAAAATTAACATTTCCTTCACATCATATTCCACCTGATTCATTCAATATATTGAATGATAGTTTACCATCGGATGATTTTGTTGTAAGTAGATCACCCACAGGAGCTATAATTTCATTATATGGAGACATTGTTTGGGACTTCACCATTTACCACCCCGATGGTAAGCCAAGTCCGTTATTATTCACCTATTGGGATCAAGGTGAATTAACCCCTAAGAGACAGGAATTAATCAAAGAAATTAAACATATTTTCTTTATATTAATTTGGCTAAGAGATAAAAGCCCGTTAAGTTTTGGGACATTAAGAAATTATCTAACTATTACTCGTGATATTGCAAAATTTGCAGAATGTAAACACACCACGTTAAAAGAAGTCATCGGCAATAATAAATTATTTTTAGAATTCGTTCGATCTCAGAACTCAGGATGGTTTATAGAAACACTTTCATCGCTTTTATTATTACTAATTGCTAGTAGTTATCAAAATCTTGCAATCAAGATAATTGAACCAGAAATAATAAGACAACTGCAAAAACAGAACAAACAGTACAGAGCATCTTTAAATCAACATGCCCCTATTCCTACCAGAATCTATTCTGAAATTTTAAAAAATTGGACATGTTATTTAGAAGAGTGGGAAAAAGTATCAAATGAATTAATGCAATTAATTTTGGAATGTTATGAATATAAACTAAGTTGTTCAGCTAAAAGAGCTTATTTTCATTCAATTTTGGATAATGTATCTGAACCATTAAAAAACTTCGTTAATGTACATACTGGACAATTCACAATAAAGCAAATCTCTAGCTTAGTTACAGCAACGCAGTGTATTTGTAAACTTGTAATTCAAGCTTTTTCTGGTATGCGAGACGAAGAGGCACAAACTATCCCTTATCAATGTATTAAAGAGGTGATCTCGAACTCACAAAAACATTATTTGATAATTGGTAGAACAACTAAGTTAAACCAGGGAAATGCCAAGACCACCCAATGGATAACAAGTATTGAGGGTTTAAAAGCCGTCAGAATTGCTCAAAAAATTGCTGATCATATTTACCAAATTCTTGATGAACAAGGAATTCAAAAAAGCACAGATATTTTTCAGTATCCCCTGTTTATTTCAGCGAGTTACTTTGGATTTTCAAGTAAACCGATTGAGTCAACAATTAAACAATATCGCATTGGAACTCTATACAGTAAACAAGTAGTTGATAAACTGATACCCCAAATAAAATTGGCTGATGTTGAAGAACTTGAACAAATTGATCCTCACAGAGCATGGAGATCAGAAGAGATTTTTCTTATTGGACAATATTGGCCTTTTACTACTCATCAATTACGTCGTTCATTAGCACTTTATGCTCAAAGATCAGGTCTTGTATCTTTACCCTCTCTACGAAGGCAGTTACAACATATCACCAATGAAATGACCAGTTATTATGCTAAAGGTTCTACATTTGCAGAAAATCTAATAAATGACGATAAAAGCCATTTTGCAAATGAATGGCAACAGACCCAATTAGAATCTAACTCATTAGGATATATTTTTAACGTTTTAATGTCTAATACCCCTTTATATGGTGGTCATATACATTGGATGGAAAATACGCTTAAAAATGAAGAAGGAATGATAATATTTGATCGCAAGCAAACACTACAACGTTTCAAAAAAGGCGAAATTTCCTATAAAGAAACAATCATGGGTGGCTGTACCAAAGTTGGAGCTTGTAATTTTACAGCGACCAATTGGTTTCAAATTAACTGTTTAAAAGATAATTGTCGACACTTAATTGTCAGCCTACCTAAGCTAGAAAGAGTTATTACAGCACAAGAGAAAATGATTAACTTTTTAGATATAACCTCGCTAGAATATCGAACTGAAGTATCACATTTTCAAATACTTAAAGAAACAAAGCATAAAATTATTGAACTTAAGGGTGCAGGATAGAATGTCAGAAGCTCTTATTGAATATTTTGAAGCACTTGAACGACTGAAAGTAAATAAGCCTATTCGTATAGATATTGGAACGAAAATTTCTAATGATTCTGTAGCTTTAGAAGCTGGTCGTAGTAAAGGAGCAATCAAGAAATCAAGATTAATATTTGCAGATCTAATTGTAGCCATTGACAGTGCGGCAAAAGAACAAAATATAACGCCTCTTGATCAACGTAAGCTTTTAAAAATACAAGAAGAATTGAAAACTGTCCGTGAAGACTTAGAAAAAGCATTGGGAAGAGAGATTTCATTACTTTATGAAAATTATCAACTGAAAAAACAACTCAACGCCTTAAATGGAAGCAATATCATACCAATCCGTCAAGCCGATCATGATTAATTAGCTTCGAATGATAATATTAGGGATTTTTTCAAAAAAAATGTCGCGTGCAATATCACCCTGTTGCTCAATATTATATTGCTCAAACCGTTTTCCATTGATCAATTTGTATTTATATGGATCATACATCTTAAAACTAAGATAATAAGAACTCTGTAAAATAAAGCCTTTAACTACTACATTCGTATGCTTTTGATATTGAAGTACATGCGCTAGCTCATGGATAAATACACCTTGCATTGCAATTGAACATTGAGAATAATCTTTGCAGAAAATCTCTTTATTTACAAATAATCTACCGTTTGGAGCCATTAATATGTTTTTAGGTTGCCAAGGTAAATAAGGAATATTAAAAATTTTTACATCATCATAATTAATAAGATCACGAAAAACTGTTTTCGCAATATTGACTTCACCTTTCGTTAATCCTCTATACTCAAAATCTTGTATTTTTAAAAATTTATATAAAAATAACCACACTTTATAGATATTTTCTTTAAAAAAATTCTTCATAATATTAAATTTAAAATTTCAACAATTAAGAGAAGAATACATATTTACTGAATAGTATTTCAAGGTAAAAAATTTTTAGGATCCGTATCTAGGGCTAAAGCAATTTCATACAGTTTTTTGATCGTTATATTTACTTCCCCCCTTTCAATTCTTCCTAAATAGCTTCGATCTATACCGCATTGTAAAGCCAAATTTTCTTGACTTATTTTTTTTGACTCTCGAGTAAAGCGTATTAATTGACCAATTGATACCGCTAAATCATTCATAAATAATCGATAGTTCAAAAAATAGAACTATCAAATTTTGATGTTTATAAGTCCACGGCTTATAATCCTCATTGCTTAAATTTAGGATTGTCTAATGTCAAATCGCCTTTTACCATTCTATTCAAATTTTTTTAATACTTTTGAAAAACATACTATTGAGAAATGGGAAGCAAAAGATTTCATTTTAAACGTTTTAGATGAGCACCTTCGCACAACACAAAATAAGCAACGTATCTATCAAGGTATCAATAGACCTCTTTCATAAATCATTTTTTGCTCAGTTCCAAGTTGTAGATTCCAGCGATTAAATTGAATCTCAAACCAAGCCTTTTACCTCTATTTCGATAACGCTCAGCAAGGATTTTGAAGGT
>NZ_VPED01000031.1:0-38351 GCF_013417335.1 Acinetobacter sp. YH16031 | reverse complement strand
CAATTACGCAGAATAATTCGGTACTATTGAACATCAGGACTAGAGTTGTGAGTTTGGTGTGGTAACTCAACTGATGGCTCTAGTCCTCTTATTTTTCAAGTCAATTTCTTATCCGCGATTCGGGTTACATAAGGTGAAAGGGTTTTCACGCTAAGCCCGAATATCTTACATAAGCAGACACCGCTCATACATGCCCAGAGAGTTTTATCCCCTACACTGAAATCAAGTTTTAGAAAATTAGAGGATTTCATATGAAACAGTTTTCGAAAATTCTAATACTCATTATGATAGGCCTTTATGGTACTTCTACTATTGCAGCAGATGCTATTCCTTTAGAAGCTAAAGCCGCCGTAGAAGCACAAAAAGCTGCACTAGAATATTCTGAAAATCAGAAGAGTGATTCAGACTCAGACTGAAAACAAAATAAAGCCCACGAAGGGCTTTATTTACATACGGGAATCATTAGAAAAAAGTTATTTTAATAACTCAATGATTGTCCTACTCCATAAACCATCAAGGTAATAAGGAATACGACCAATGCGGAGACAGCTAATTCTGCTTTAGTCATGTGTTTTACCCTCATGGAGAGCTGTATATTATTTATACACTACATAAGCATGAAACCAAATAACAAAATATTACATAATCTTGAATATTTAAACTAAATTAAAACACAAAATAAGAGAGTAAAACTATAAATTAAACCTTAATTATCAATAAATATATTTATAATTATCAATTACTTAATTAATTTTATTTAAAAAATTAATAGATTATTTCTTTGAAATCATAAAATAATCTTTGTTTATAAAAAATTTTTCTATGTAATATATTGCCATTCCAAAATTTAAGCTTCTGAACTTAATGTCTTTTTAAGTCATTTCATAGGTTTTAATTTAGTATTTCATAATTTATTTTCCTTATTTGATATCAAATTAAAACTAAACACCTGATATGTATTTTTAAATAATCAACAATTGCTAATTTGTTTTCAATAAAGCTCTTTTTCCATAAAGACATTTTTTATTATTTTTAAAACCTCAATATATAAATTTAAAGATCCTAAATAGAAGGATCTTTAAATATTAAATCACTACATAGATTTGAGTACTTCTAACTCGAAATCAAGCTCCATCATTTTTTCCAGATTTGGTACAATCGCATTCACCCAAGTGCCACTATTCCAGACTTTCAGAATTCCATTTTCTTCCTTATAGAATGCACAGTCCTGAGCTGATATATGATGAATAACCTGGGTTCCTTCTGGTATATTTCTCATACAGACCTCCACACATTTGGTTATTTTTAATTTAGCAGAAGATTTGAATTTTTCGTTTACATTGCTTTATAGAGTTGTATTAATTGACTATTTAATAGATTAATCATGTAACTTTCATTTTGATATAAATTTTCTTATGCGCCTTATTTAAAAATATTCAAACGATAAAAAATAAAAAATCCCAACAAGATATGTTGAGATTCTCTATTTATTAATCAGATTAAACTAGCAGTAAATATAAGTAATGCTCAGGCTATAAAATCTCGTAAAATGTGTTGATTTATCACTTCATCAAAACTTAGATTTGAAAGATTTTGCTTGTTATGTTTGATGGTTTTATAACAATAACTCGCTGCAATACCCATACTAATTAAAGTCAACAATTTCATTGTTCACCTCAAAATTAAAAATATTAGAAACTGTGAAATTAAAATATCAGCTTGCTTTGTAGTGGTCTAAGCCAGTTTGGAAAGCTTTTTGTATGGTATGTAAATCCGTCAGAACCATTTTGGGTCTATAAAAATCATTATCAATTTTTTGCTTTGCCTTGAATTGTCTTATTTTCCCTTAACTGGCTCGACGAGTGCAGTAGAAAATAAGGATCATCGATGATTAACATTCTTAAACGGAAGATCATATTTGAATACAAAAAGTACATCATTTTAAAGCGTCATGGCCGCAATCAAATGAGATGCAAAACATAAATTCGAGGAAGATAAATCAGAATCTGCTATGATAGCTTCCACTTAGTGGACTCTTTTATGTCTTCCCTTATCTCCTACTTATAAGTAAAGGAGTATCACAATGGGCAACATGACTGCCACACCAGAATTATTTTATATATTTTAGTAGGTTAAAGTGAAAATTGTCATTCTTAACAAGCCTTATGACGTCCTCTCCCAATTTCGTCCAGATGAAAAACATCAGACTATGGCAGATTTCGTAGACGATCCGGATCTGCGTATTGCCGGTCGTCTAGATATGGATTCTGAAGGTTTGATGTTCCTGACCGATCATGGCGGTTTAAACCAATATATTACCAATCCAGCCAGCAAAAAATTCAAAACTTATCTGGTTCAGGTCGATGGCGATATAACTGAAGAAGCCTTGGAACAGCTTCGTAAGGGCGTTGAACTGAATGACGGTATTACGCTACCAGCCAAAGCAATTAAAGTCACTGAACCGGAATGGTTATGGGAACGTAATCCTCCTGTACGTTTCCGTGCTTCTGTTCCAACTTCATGGGTCGAAATTTCAATCTGTGAAGGTCGTAACCGTCAGGTTCGTCGTATGACTGCAGCAGTCGGCTTTCCTACCTTACGTTTGATCCGCACCAAAATCGGTTCGATTGATCTGGTACAGTTGGGTCTGCAACCAGGTGAAACCAAAGAAATCGAACCGTTGCTCTATCCAGACTTTAAAGATGTGCCTGCACAGGAACCGTATCGTTCGCGCTCTTATGTGAAAAAGCCGGGTGGTACCGGTGGTAAACCGATTAACAAGAAAGTAACGAAAGACGGCACCAAGAAAAAAACCGGTACACCACGTATCTGGCAAATGGAAGAAGGTGAAAAACCACGTCGCAAGACCAATGGTACCACCCGTCCAAATACCAAGAGTCGTGGCCGTCGTACACGTTAAGCCACTGCTCAGGTCGGGAAGATCAAACTAAAAACCACACCTTGAGGATGGTTATTCACCTGAACTTTCCCCTGATGCAACTGCATAATCGACTGCACAATCGCCAAGCCCAAACCACCCGTTTGGGCTTTTTGATGCCGGCTGCTATCAATCTGATAAAAACGTTCAAACAGATGGGCTAAATGCTGCTCGGGGATCTGTACACCTGCTGTCAGCACATCAATTCGACAGCTATTTTCTGTAGTCGTCGCCGTGATTCTGATCTCGCCATTTTCCTTGCCATATTGCACGGCATTGCTGAGCAAATTGGCAAGCGCACGTTGCAGATGTTCCGGATGCGCAGATAGATTCAGTTGAGCCGGAATATCCGCATAAATAGACATATTTTTTTCTTCTGCCAGAAACTCAAAATATGCCAGCAAATCTTCTATGATCTGGCTAAGTTCTAGTGTCTGTTTTTCTATCGGATATTGACCATGTTCCACCCGGGCGATAAATAGCATGTTTTCAATCATCTGGGTTAGACGTTCATACTCTTCCAGATGGGAATACAGCAAATTTTCTAATTCATCGCGACTACGTGACTTCGACAAGGCAATCTGGGTTTGCCCCATCAAGTTATTCAGGGGCGTTCGTAATTCATGAGAAATATCTTCAGAAAATCGGGCCAGCTGTTCATAGCCATGCTGGATTCGGTCCAGCATGGCATTCATGGCCTCGGTTAATTGCTGCACCTCAATAGTCCGGGATAGCAACTTGATGCGTTGATCCAGCCGCTGTACATTAATCTGCTGAGTGGCGTAAATTAATTGACGCATGGATCGCAGTAGATAGTGTCCCATCAGCCAGGCTAACAAGGTGGATAAAATAATACCAAGCAGAGTGTAGATCACTAATTTTATCAGGTAATGCTTTAAAACCTGTTGCCCTGCTACAAGTTGCTTACCGGCAATCAGTTGATAAGACTGTCCATTAAAGTCCACTTGCTTAAATGCCAAACGGGTCGTGGGTTGTTCAATCTTATTATTTTGATAATTCAGCTTGGTGTGATAATCCAATAGAGGAATAGCGATATTTAAAGGATTAATGTCAATCAAGGTATTCTGAGCATTTTTAAGAATCAGTAAGTTATCTTCCTGTCCAAGCATATTCTCATAAAGCTCCGGATGTTCGATCAGCACCTGAAAGCTTTGTTGATCAGCCAGAAATATTTCAATCCTGGAAATCCGCAAGGCCAAGGCTTCATCCTGCTGTTGTTGCACCATCTGCTGCATATTATGATAGGACAACCCGCCGATGCTTAGAAAAACGATACAGGAAATAAGGCCAAAAGCGATGCCGAGACGTGTGCCCAAATGCATTTTCATGCTTGCACATCCAGCTTATAGCCCATACCGCGTACCGTATGAATAAGTTTTGGGCTGAAATGGTCATCAATTTTAGAACGTAATCGGCGTACGGCAACATCAACGACATTGGTGTCGGTATTGAAATTAATATTCCAGACCAGTGAAGCAATTTGTGTCCGGGTTAAAACTTCGGACTGGTGTTCCATCAGCAACTGTAAAAGTACAAATTCTTTTTGGGTAAGCTCTATTTTTTGCTGGTCTCGAAATACTTCCCGGGTTAAACGATTCAGCTCTAAATTGGCCACCTGATACATTTCATGTTCAACCTTTGGTACACGGCGCAGCAGGCTTTTGATTCTGGCCAAGAGTTCGATATAAGAGAAAGGCTTGGTTAAATAATCATCTGCCCCCAGTTCCAATCCTTTAACCCGGTCAAGCACATGATCTTTGGCAGTCAGCATGAGTACGGGAACTTTGGAAAAAGTACGCAAGGTTTTGAGGACTTGCCAGCCGTCCAGGTCGGGCAGCATCACATCCAGCAATAACAGATCAATCTGTTGCTGTTCCAGCACCGATAAGGCATGCAGGCCATTACCCACCTGTGTAGTCTGGTAGCCGGATTCATTTAAACCTGTGGCCAAGAAGCCGGCAATTTTGGTTTCATCTTCTACAATTAAAATATGCATGGGTTGAGTTTAATCAATTTCATACGGCGCAAAGATTACAAATTGGTAATCTGATTGTCATCCATGGGCTTCAATTCTTTGATTATGATCTTCTCAATTTCTATATAACTGAACAGTATCATGAGAAGTAGATTGAATCAGCAAAAAATATTGTTATATCTAGCGAGTTTAGCAATGGTTAGCTTAAGCCATGCTGAATTAAAAACGGCCTATATTATGGACTTGAGCACAGCAAACCAGCTTACTGAGAACGTCATGCAAGCTTGTCAGAAAGCCAGCAAACCCGCTGCAGTCACAGTACTGGATCAAGGCGGCAATGTCTTGGCCAGTCAACGGCATGAATCTGTCGGAATTCACAATTTAACTGCATCACAGCGTAAAGCCTTTACTGCATACTCGACTAAGACCAGTACATTGGATTTCATGCGTCATGCACAAAAGAACCCGGATGCACAAAATTTAAATACCTTGGATGAATTGTTATTATTGGGCGGCGGGGTACCTGTGGTTTATAAAAACCAGCTCATTGGCGCTGTTGGCGTTGCAGGCTCTGGTGGCTCTGAACAAGATCATCAGTGTGCCGTACAAGGCATTCAACATACTTTAAAACAACTTTAATTTTATCCATCTCTAAAATAGGAACAGACCCATGAAAAAAATTATTTTTGGTGCTCTTCTAGCGGCGACAGGAAGCTTTTCTTTTGCACAGAATCCTTTAAGTGTACATGTGCTGAATCAGGAAACAGGTCTACCTTCCGCCAATGTCGCAGTGGTTTTGGAAGCTCAGCAAGGTGACAAGTGGATAAAACTGAATGAGTTAAAAACAGATGCCAATGGCCGTATCAAAGAGTTTTATCCTAAAGATACAGCTTTACAAAAAGGCATCTATAAAGTGACCTTCAAAACCGGTGACTGGTTTAAGGCCAATAATCAACGCACCTTCTTCCCTGAAGTACCTGTGGTATTTACGATTGACGGTGCTTTGGAGCACTATCATATTCCGTTATTACTGAGCTCTTATGGTTATTCAACCTATCGTGGTAATTAATCCTTATTATCTAAAAGCGTCATTTTCATGGCGCTTTATTTTGATAAGTAAAATGGCTGCATTTCATCATTCATCTGGCTTTCGCTTGTTATTTATCTCCTGGAATGCTATTTATGATTCACATAATTAATATTTTTAAAATAAAGTGTATCTAAAAAAGGAGTTTTGCAATGGATCAGCAAGTGAATCAGATGTTTAATCAGGACCGCTTAATTCAGTATCTCGGTGCGCATCTAATTTCCTATAACCACAATCATTCGAAGATTGAACTGAAAGTGACTGAACAACATCTACAGGGACATCAAACCTGTAACGGCGCTGTGATTTTTGCATTAGCTGATGCTGCATTTGCCATTGCCTGCAATACCGGCGAACATCCAGCAGTCGGCCAACATTGTGGTATTCATTATCTGAAACCGGCACTGCTCGGTGATACCCTTACCGCCATAGCTGAACATAAAGCCAGTAGCGGTCGCAGTGGGATTTACGATATTCAGATCCTGAATCAGAAAGATCAAATCGTGGCTGAATTCCGTGGAACCTCACGACTGATCGTTAAATAATTATTCTAAAACTTAATGCAATAAAAAAACCGGTGCATCAACACCGGTTTTTTAAAACAGCAAATGCTAAATTAAGCTTTCAACCATTTCTCAGCTTTAGTTTGATCTTCAACTTTCAATTCAACTTCAGTCAGTTCAGAACCACCATTTTGAACGTCAAAAGTCATCAGCTCATCACGACGGAATGCATGGACAGTATAAGTACCTTCCTGTTTCGCATATTTCTCAACAAGTTTCGTCGTTGCTTTAAGTCCATCAATCGCCACAATCACATCATTCGCTGAAAGGCCCGCTTTCACCCCTGCTCCATCACGACGTGCAGACTGAACCAGCACACCTTCAGGCTTATCTACAAGCTTCAAACCAAATGGTAATGACTTGTCATTTTTCAGGGTATAGCTCACGCCAAATTCAGGTAGTAACTGATCCAATGGCAATTCATCAGTAGTATTGATCAGATGATTGATCTGTTCTAACCAGTTATCACCTGTCAACTCCTGACACAATTCGAAAATAGTGCGTTCATTGACCTGAATGCTATTTTGCGTATTTTCATATAGCTTACGCATCAAAGCATCTAAACTTGACCCACGTAGACGTAGACCCAGATCAAGACACAATGCGACTAAACAGCCTTTATTATAGTAGCTGGTACCGGCATTGTTTGAGTTTTCATCCTGACGATAGAATTTCACCCAGGCATCAAAGCTAGACTCAGACACGGATTGAATAAAACGTCCCGGATTTTGCAAATAACGGTCTATCTGCGCTTTAAGCAATGCAATATAAGATTCCTGATTAATCACGCCACTACGGAGCAGAATCAGGTCATCATAATACGACGTAAACCCTTCAAAGATCCAAAGCAAAGAGGTATAGCCTTCTTTGTTCAGGTCATAATTCACGAAGTTTTCAGGACGAATGAATTTGACTAACCATGAATGGAAATATTCATGACTACATAGGCCAAGGAAACGCTGATAATCTTTCGAAGGCTCTTCAGGCTCATCTGCTTTAGGGAAATCATCACGCGGTGTAATTAGGCTGGTTGAGTTCGGATGCTCCAGACCGCCATAGCTGTTACCGGTTGCCATGGTCATAAAGGTATAATCATTAAACGGTGCAGAACCGAACATGGAAATTTCTGTCGCACAGATTTTCTCAATGTCCTGCTTCATACGCTGTTCATTCATCGCATGTTTGCCTGACACCACAAACTCATGCGGAATGCCATTGGCTTCAAAGCTGAAACGGGTCTGCTCTGCCAGTTCAAACGGCGCATCAATCAGTTCAGCATAGTTTTTAGCTTTTAAGGTATAACGACCTTTCACCAGACTTTTGGCCTGCATGCCCGTCGCAAGCTGGAAATGTTTCAGTTCATCCGGCAGGAATACTTCTACTTCAATTTCTTTATGCTCCTGACCTTCTAGACCCAAACATGCACAAGCTGGGTTCACATAGAGACGGTTTTGATCCACATATGCACCACGAACAGACAGGTCATATGCGTAGACATCATATTCCACAGTAATCAGTTCATGATCCGTATTGAATAAACGCCATTTATTCTTTTCAAACTTCTGGATTTGTAGCTGGCGTCCATCCTCATCATAAGCCTTGACTGCTTCAATATGCTTGGAGAACTCGCGAATCAGGTAACTGCCCGGAATCCAGGTCGGTAAAGAAAGGACTTGTGTTGGGTCTGCTAAAAAGCGAAGAGTTACGTGAATAAGGTGCTGACGATAATCGTCAAATTCGATTTGATAATGCAACATAATGGGCGATATAAAATACAAATAAATGAGTTATAGCTTAGCTTAGCATTTTTTAGGCCAGTATTGCTTAGCTGTCGCATTTGTCTACATTTCTGACTAGCTATCCTTAAAAAAAAGGCATAGCATGCGTGAAAATTAAATCGTTCATCGACCGGTTGGTTATTAAGGAACACCTTTGAAATACATCATCTCACTGCTTGCAGTTCTCAGCCTGTTTGTGCCTGCAATTTCATATGCTGCCCTTCTGAATATTTTACCTGAAAGCGTTGAAGCAGAAGCATGGACCATTCTTGACTCACAGTCAGGTCAGGTCATTGCCGAACACAATGCTGACGTTCAACGTGCACCCGCTTCCCTCACCAAAATGATGGTCGCTTATATTGCATTGAAGGAAATTCAGGCGGGCAAATTAGATAAAAGTGAAGTATTAACTGCAACGCCGATTGTGAAAACAGTGATGTGGGATGAGTCACAAATGTACCTGAAAGAAGGTGAGCAGATTTCGATTGATCAACTTCTGGCAGGTCTGATTATCATGTCGGCGAATGATGCTGCTGTGACATTGGCAGAAAAAATTTCAGGTGATATTCCGAGCTTTGTCGAGCGAATGAATCGGGAAGCAAAAGCTTTAGGTATGGTTCATACCCATTTCCAGAATCCGGCCGGTATTACCATGCCTGAGCACTATTCTACTGCAGCGGATCTGGCGCGTTTGTCGGCAGCTGTAGTCAATCAAACTCCGGACTATCTATATTATTCCAAACAGCCAAGTTTTACCTATAACAACCATTTCCACCGTGCCACTAACCGTGTGTTGCAAGTGGACTCAAGCGTCGATGGTTTAAAAACTGGCTTTACTCGTGCAGCCGGCTATAACCTGGCGCTCACTGCCAATCGTCCGACTTATGACATGGAACTACCTCACCGTCGTTTGATCGTGGTAGTTCTAGGTACCAAAAGTGCTGCCAAACGCGCTGAAGTGTCGCATAAGTTAATGAATCTGGCGTATACCTATACCCGTAATGAAGTCGCCATTAAAGACAAACAGCTACTGGCTGAATTACCGGTGATCAAATCGACTTTGAAAATGTTTAAGGTCGAGACCAAACAGCCGCAGATTATTACCACCTCTTTATATGATCAGAATTATGCCATTGACCTGAACCAGTTCGATCAAAACCATCAACGGGTGATGTTGAATACAGGTGATGGTGTAATGCAAAGCATTGAACCGCTCCATGAAACCCAAACTCATATCAATGTGGAAATGACTGCTTCTGAGTTAATTGCACCTATGGCCAAAGTAATGCCATTGGCGACGATTCATGTCTATCAGAATAATCAGCTTATTCGTACTATCCAGATTGAAGATATGGTGGAACTTGAAGAAGCCAGTTTCTTCCAGAAATTTCTGAGCTGGTTATCCAGCTTCTTTGGCATCTTTGCAGAAAGTGCACCAAGTGCCAAACTCTATCCAATCCAGAAATAAACGCTGAATACAGTTAGAAGGCCCTCATTTGCCTTCTAACTCCCACCATAGATTTCTTCTTTTCTCTCGTCAATTTTACCTCTTCTGACATAATTGCTACGTTTTGTAATTTGTATAACAATTCTAATCAAGACGACCTGCCGCCCATGCCATAGTATATTTGGTCTAAATTTCTCTTATTTTTATTAGAAAAATAAATAGGTTAATAATATATGACAGCACATCGAATCGTAATTGTAGGTGGTGGCGCAGGTGGTTTGGAGCTGGCTACTCAACTGGGCGAAACTTTAGGCAAAAGTGGCAAAGCGCATATTACCCTCGTAGATCAAAAGCTGACGCATATCTGGAAACCCTTATTGCATGAAATTGCTGCAGGTACGCTTAATCCGCATGCAGAAGAAACCAATTATTTTAGTCATGCTGCGGCTCATCATTATCACTTTGTGCTGGGAACATTTGTTGATCTTGACCGTAAGGCTAAAGAAATTATTCTGGAAACAGATTACTTTTCTAAAAAAGCCCAGCCTAAACAGAAAAAAAATATCAGCTATGACACGCTAGTGCTAGCATTAGGTTCTACTTCCAATGATTTTAATACGGAAGGCGTTGCCCAATACTGTCATTTTCTCGACAGCCGCCAGCAGGCCGATGTTTTCCAGCAGGATCTGCTGCATCTTTATCTCAATGCTCAAAATCAGACCTCTTCGCGTGAGCTTAAAATTGCCATTATTGGAGCCGGTGCAACTGGTGTAGAGTTGGCTGCCGAGCTGGTGATCGCCAAACAAAACTTTTTTAAATATGGTCTGAACAAGATTGATCCAAATAAAGTCAAAATCACTTTGATTGAAGCGGCTGACCGGATCTTACCTGCACTGTCTGAGAAAATGGCTGAACACACTATGGAGCAACTCGATCGTCTAGGTATTGAGGTATTAACCAGTCACCGGGTCGCTAAAGTCGATGAAGACCAGATTTATTTTGCAGATGGTTCAAGCCTCGAAGCAGAAATTAAAGTCTGGGCTGCTGGAATTAAAGCACCTGAAGTTCTGGCAAAACTTAAAGAGCTGGAAAAAGACAACATTAATCGCCTAAAAGTTTATGCAACTCTGCAAACTCTGTCAGACCCGGATATTTTCGTTTTTGGTGATTGTGCGCATTGTCAGCCTGAAGCAGATCAACCGGTTTTAGGCCCGCGTGCGCAAGTCGCCAGCCAGCAGGCCGCTTTTCTGGTCAGAGCCTTAAAAGCACGCATTAATGGTGAAAGCTATTTACCGATGTTCAAGTTTTCTGACAAAGGCTCATTAGTGTCTTTAAGTCAAAACAGTGCTGTCGGTGAATTATTGGGTCAGGTCAATATTCAAGGCTTTGTCGCGAAATCCATGTATGTATCCCTGTACCGGATTCATCAGGCCACCATTCATGGCTATACCCATGCTGGCCTGTTAACTGCCAAAGACTTTGTTACACGAAAAATTGCACCCAAGCTGAAATTGCATTGAAATTGTAAATATTGTCCTCATATATGAAAAAATCGTCATTAAACATGTCAAATTGCATTTTTTTGCTATTTTTAGTCTACAAAAATACAATTTCACTTTATGATGTACCCTTAAAAAATTGAATGGATCAATTAATATGACTGCTATTGCAAATAACCTCGTGGTTTCTTTCCACTACACATTGACTAACGCAGAGGGTGAAACTCTCGACAAATCTCAAGGTGAACCACTTGCCTATTTGCACGGTGCAGGTAACATCATCCCTGGTTTAGAAAAAGCTTTAGAAGGCAAAACTGTTGGTGAAAAATTCACTGTAAATGTTCCTGCTGCTGAAGGCTATGGCGAATATAACCCAGAGCTAGTGCAAGAAGTGCCTAAACAAATGTTCCAAGGCGTAGACAACATCCAGGCAGGCATGCAGTTCCAAGCACAAACTGATGACGGCGTTCAAATCGTAACTGTTAAAGCAGTTGAAGGTGACAACGTAGTTGTTGATGCTAACTTCCCGCTTGCTGGTCAAGATTTAACTTTCGAAGTTGAAATCGTGTCTATCCGTGAACCTTCTCAAGAAGAACTTGATCACGGTCACGTACACGGTGCAGGTGGTCACCACCACTAAGACTTCCCAGTCTTTAGCACAAAAAGGCAAAGTGAAAACTTTGCCTTTTTTATTGCCTTAAGATTTTAAATATAAAAAAGCAGGACTACTGCCCTGCTTTTCATCATTAAAATCGCGAATCACTCAAATTACGCAATCATTAACGTTTGTTATAGATCTGCATTGCTGCTGGCAGATTTTGACGCATTGCTGCGATACGCTGACTGTTCGATGGGTGAGTAGACAGGAAAGTCGCGCCAGTGCTACCACCTTCAAGCTTGTTCATTTTTTCCCAAAGAGTAATCGCTGCATTCGGGTTATAGCCAGCACGCGCCATGAGAGTTAAACCGCCCTGATCAGCACGGCTTTCTAGGTTACGTGAGTAAGGCAAGCCGATACCAATCTGGCTACCCAATTGTGCTACTGCAGCACCACCTTGTCCTACGCCCGCTGCATTTAAACCAATACCCAATGCCAGATCAGTCAGGGCTTGTGCACCAAGTTTCTGTTTCGCGTGCTCTTCCAGGGCATGGACCATTTCATGACCCATAATGGCTGCAATTTCAGCATCGGTCAGATTCAGCTTGTTCACGATACCGGTATAGAACACCACTTTACCACCAGGTGCCACAAAAGCGTTGACCTGATCAGATTTCAATACGGCCAACTGCCATTGGAATGCAGTACCCGTCTGGTTCAGCTGGTTGGCATAAGGTTTTAAACGGTTAAAAACAGCATTAATACGACTGTATGTCGCTGAACTGGTATCCAGCTGGCCTTTCGCTTTAGCGTCTGCCACCATGGCATTGTAGCTTTGGCTGGCTGAAGCATTTAAAGTCGCAGTATCTGCACCTGCAATATCGGCAATAGTTGTACAACCAGACAAAGTAATGGCTGCGGCTGCACCCATACCTAACAAGAATTTATTTTTCATTATAGTGACTCCACCATAAGCAAAAGGTTAATTTACATTGTAAAAAATTATAAGTTAAAGGCCGGATCAACTAAATGTACAATTACTTCATCTTGTTATATTTTATGTAATTTTAACCCCAATACTGTATCGTAAGCCAATAAATCAGACAGACAATATTTAAACCTAAATATAAATAACACAAAGGTTTAATTTTTTCTTCTAAAATTTCACTTTTACGCTTAAAAAATAGAAAAGCATTCTGTAACAAGATGACCGGTACCAATACACAGGCAATGATCACACTCAAGCCAATAAATGCACCGTAAATAATGTCAGGATCCCGAGTTTGGGCACGGATAATCAGCATCGCAATGGTCGGTGCGCCACCCATCGCGAATAACAAGGAATAGAACATCGTTCCCGAGATATTTTTATGCATCCTGCATACTCATATTTTATTTTGTTTTATTCTAGCAAGCGCCATGCCACTGCACAGCACTTGCCGTTAAGACTTTAGTCCTGAGTTTCGAAATTATTTCTTAGTCTTATATACCGTCATCGCTTCAGGCATCAGCTGTTGCAAGACTGCAATTCGGTCATCATTTGTTGGATGCGTAGAAGTAAATTTATTCAGGACACTATTGCCACGGCTGTCTTGCGCATTCATTTTTTGCCACAACGTAATCGCTGCATTCGGGTTATAGCCCGCTCGTGCCATTAGCATGAGCCCGCCTTTATCGGCACGGCTTTCCAGATTACGTGAGAATGGCATGCCCACACCAAATTGAGCACCCATATCCAGCAGTAGCCCACCATAACCACCAGCGGACTGCCCGACATACTTGCTACCGATACTTACTGCCAAATCGGTAAGTGCTTGCGCTCCTACCTTATTTTTAGAATGTTCCTCAAGCGCGTGCACCATTTCATGTCCCATGATGGCAGCAACTTCATCGTCTGTAAGTTTTAGTGTGTCGACAATACCCGTATAGAACACCACCTTGCCACCTGGTGCGACATAGGCATTAATCTCGTTAGATTTGATCACAGCCACTTGCCAGTCAAACTTCTGCCCAGTCTGATTCAGTTGATCCGCATACGGCTTCATTTTCAGGAAAACCCGATTTACTTTTTTATAGGTGGCAGAAGTCGTATCCAGAATCTGTTTCTGCTTGGCCTCTGTCAGCATCTGATTATAGCTTTGTGCTGCACTCAGATTTAATGTAGCTGAATCAGCTCCCATCAAATCTGCAACCGTAGTACACCCCGTTAATGTGGTCGCAATGACCATCCCCGCCAATAAATTTTTATATTTCATAACCTTCTCAAATATATAAGGTCAAAACATCATAAAGAATCCGAACAGGTTTTCAATCATTTTTATAAGCTCGCTCAAATAAAAAACCCTGTGAAATCACAGGGTTTTTTATCATTTTCAGCTTAAAGAATTAAGCATCAAACGGGTGGCGAAGAATAATGGTTTCTTCACGGTCTGGACCAGTTGAAATGATGTCGATTGGACATTCAATCAATTGTTCAAGACGTTTCACATAGTTAATTGCCGCTTGTGGCAATTGATCTAGTGATTTCGCACCGAAAGTAGATTCTTTCCAGCCTGGCATAGTCTCGTAAATCGGTTTTAGAGTTTCAAATGCAAGCGCATCAGAAGAACCAACACAGCCAGAATCAGCAGCTTCGTAACCTACACAGATTTTCACTTCTTCCAAACCGTCAAGAACGTCAAGTTTAGTCAAGCAAATACCAGACAATGAGTTCACTTCTACTGAACGACGCAGGATTTCAGCATCGAACCAGCCACAACGACGTTGACGACCAGTAGACGCACCAAATTCTGAACCTACAGTACCCAAGTGTTTACCAATTGCATCACCTGTATCAGTTGCAGCGTCATATACCAACTCAGTTGGGAATGGACCTGAACCTACACGAGTGGTGTATGCTTTAGTAATACCAAGAACGTAGTCAAGGTGTAATGGACCAAGACCTGAACCTGAGCTTACGCCACCAGCAGTTGTGTTTGAAGAAGTCACGTACGGGTATGTACCGTGGTCAACGTCAAGTAATGAACCTTGCGCACCTTCGAACATGATTTTCTTGCCAGCTTTACGGTAAGCGTGAAGTTCACCAGTCACGTCCATGACCATAGGCTCGATCACTTTGCGCCATTCGTCGCAAAGCGCAAGTACGTCTTCAACTTTAACTGCTTCAACACCGAAGAATTGAGTCAATTGGAAGTTGTGGTATTCAAGCAATTCTTCAAGCTGAGCTTTCAGATGTTCGCCACCACGTACCAGGTCAGCAACACGGATTGCACGACGTGCCACTTTATCTTCATAAGCAGGACCGATCCCACGACCAGTTGTACCGATTTTCGCATTACCACGTTTTTTCTCACGAGCTTGGTCAAGTGCGATGTGGTGTGGAAGAATCAATGGACAGTTTGGAGAAATGCGTAGACGTTCACGTACTGGCACGCCTTCTTTTTCAAGAATATCCATCTCTTTGATGAGCGCTTCAGGTGAAAGAACCACACCATTACCAATTAAGCACAATACGTTTTCACGTAAAATACCTGATGGAATGAGGTGTAATACAGTTTTCTTACCACCAACCACGAGAGTATGACCTGCGTTATGTCCGCCTTGATAACGAACTACTGCAGCCGCTTGATCTGTGAGCAGGTCGACGATCTTACCCTTACCTTCGTCGCCCCATTGGGTACCAAGTACCACAACATTCTTGCCCATAATAGCCTCATTACATCATGCTGTTAAAGTTGAAAGTCCCACTCAGCGACATGAACACTGAGTAAAACAATTAAAGCGATTAAATCGTTTTGATGGTCCACTCACCGTCCACATTCACTAGCTGGTGAGTTGCATACGGTACCGAGTTTAAATCATCATTACCTAATAACTGAATTACACTTAAGCCTTGTGCACGGGTTGCCTGAATCGCATTTAACAGCGCAGCATCTGTACCCTTAGGTGCTACCACAACTTTAGCTGTAGCAAACTTGCCTGCACTTAAAGCATATAAGTCACAAGAGAAACCAGTTGCCGGACGTGCACGACCAAAATGCTCACCAATGCCATCATAACGGCCACCTTGTGCCAGTGCCGCAGCACGGTTTGGTGCATAAACTGCATACATCAGGCCGGTGTGATAATGGTATGAACGTAACTCGACGACATCAATCCCAATATGCAGATTCGGCCAGCGCACCTGAACTTCATTTTTGGTGGTTTGCAGTGCATCAAATGCCTGTTTGAAGGCTGGATTTTCTAATACTTCAGCACTTAAATTCGTTTTTAAGGCATCCAGGTCACTTGCAAAGCGGCCAAGCGTATAGAAGTCTGAACCAAACTTAAGATTTGCAGTAAATTCAGCCAGTTCCGGCAATGCTTTACGTTGATACAGATCAGACAGTTGGCGTTCGGTTGCTTTACTTAAACCCGCTTGTGCAATCAGACTACGGAACAGACCAACATGACCTAAGTCAAGGTGGACGCCGTCGGCCAGACCCGCTTCCTGAATCAGGCTGATCATCAGGTCAACCATTTCCACGTCAGCATCAATGCTGTCTGAACCAAATAATTCTGCACCTAATTGCAATGGTGCACGTGTGGTATTAAATCCTTGAGGTTTCGTATGTAAAACCGTACCCGCATAGCAATAACGAGCCACACCTTCCACTGGATGTACATGCGCATCGATACGAGCCACTTGTGGTGTCATATCGGCACGCACACCAAGCAAGCGGCCAGACAGCTGGTCGATCACTTTAAAAGTGGCTAAGTCTAAATCCTGATTCGATTCTGAGAGAGAAGATAGAGATTCAATGTATTCAATAAATGGCGTATACACCAGCTGATAACCTCGAGATGCGAGGAAATCCAGTGATTGACGGCGCAGGCTTTCGATGACTTGCGCTTGTTCTGGTAATACATCAGCTACACCATCAGGTAATAACCATGTCTCTGAAATGGGCATGTTGTAAACCTAAATTCTTGTCAGCGCGGAATAAACCGCATAAAAAAATCGGGAGCACACCCGATTTCTCCTAGTCTAGCACGATCGTTTAGGCTGTGCATCGCAATTTTGATAATTTTCTCTGACTGAACAAAGGACTTAGATAGATAAACCAAATCATCTCTTTCTTATTAAGAGAAAATAGGCTGAATAAAATTTAATAACCAACATATCAACTTGATTTTCTAATATATTCCCCTAACCAAAACAATGACGAAAAACTTATTCTTGATTCAATCCTCATCTATCCAAGGGTAAAAATTTATAAGATATCAGTACTAGATGCTTAAAAATAATCCTATACAAAAACCTAATATGGGAACTTAAATGACCAAGAAAACAGCACCATTCTGGTAGAGTTTAAAGGGACTGCAAAGACTCCGGTATTTCTTATAAACTTTCTTTCTCCTTCTAGAATAAAACCCGATCATCTCATGCCTCCCTTTCAGCCAAGTATAACGCCTTCTGATGCCACTCCTCTGAGTGAATTCTAGCGTGGTGTGAAAGACTGCATACCTTTATTATTAAGTGTAATTCCTCTCGCGCTGGTCTTGGGCGCAACAGCAGCACAAAAAGATTTTAGCCTGCTTGAGGTTCCCTTGCTGACCGGGCTGAACTTTGCTGGCGGTTCCGAGTTTGCAGTTTTAGAAGCCTGGACTGATCCACCGCATCTGCTTACCTTAATCTTTATTAGTTTTCTCATTAACAGCCGCTATATTCTGCTCGGTGCCAGTTTAGTACCTTATTTAAGACATCTTCCAAATCGAAAAGTCTTTCCGGCATTATTCTTTATGGTCGATGAAAACTGGGCCTTAAGCCTGACCGATGCACAGCGTCGACTGGCACAGTTTGGTTATCGATATGCTTTTAGTCTGCCTTATTATGCCGGGCTATGTATTGTTCTTTATCTGGCATGGGTCGGGTTTACGACGCTCGGTGCACTGCTTGGACCTATGCTAGTAGACATTAACCGTTTTGGTTTTGATATGGCTTTCCCCGCCATTATGCTGGTCTTACTGAAAGGTATGTGGAAAGGCTTTATTGAAGCCAGACCTTGGCTAATCAGTTGTATTTGTGCTGCACTGGCTTATAGCTATCTACCGGGAAACTGGTATGTGCTGATTGGTGCGCTTGTAGGCATTGCCTCTGCCTTCTGGCTCATTCAGGAGAATGAAGCAGGATCCAGATGAGCACTTTTATCGCCATCTTATTGGTGGCGCTAACGACTTATGCTACCCGCCTGCTCGGATATGTCCTACTCAAAAATAAAACTTTGAGCAAACGTCAGCGTAAAATTCTGGAAGTGATTCCAGGCTGTGTACTGATTTCGATGATCACCCCATATTTTTTACGAGATGATCCGGCTGATCTGATCGCTATAATAGTGACACTAATCGTTGCATCACGCTTTGGCATGCTGCCGACCATTTTAATTAGCATGGCGTCGGCAGCTATTTTAAGAATGTTACTGGTTTAAATCCTTTATATAAGGCTAAGCCAGCATGAAAAGGTCTTATGACTTTGGTTCTACTACTTTAGCGAGCAGATTTACCAATTCTGCATTTTGCAGCTCAACTTTTTGCAGTTTGGCTGTAGTCTGATCCAGTACTTCCTGCTGTACATGCATCTTTTTCGCCAGATCCTGCATAATTTCCAAGGTCTTTTTTAAATTTTCTTCCAGATGTGCCACTTTTTCCTCAACTGGCACCCCTTCCACACTTTGTGAACTCTCATTATTATTAAATTGCAGCCAGATCAAAAAAATCACAGCCAAGGTCAGTAATATAATAAATCCCCAGATCAACATCATGTGCTTGCTCTTATTCCATTTAATTATCTTTATCTTAACGAAAAAATATCCAGATCACAGAAATATTCGGCATAAATCCAGAGCTTTTCGATCAATTACGTTCAACTTCTTATTCATTTTCTTCTAATTTTTTAATCTTGCATAAAAAAGCACCCCATTTGGGATGCTTTCAAAATAGCTTAATCTGTATAAAAGGATTCACAGAGATCCAGCAAACGGTTGGCATAACCCCATTCATTATCATACCAGGCAAATACTTTAGCCTGATGCCCCACTACCAGGGTTTGGGTCAGATCCACAATCAATGAGTAAGGCGAATGATTAAAGTCTGAAGATACTAAAGGCTCATCTGTCACAGACATGATTTCAGCAAAATCCTGACGTGCAGCGTTAATTAATACTTCATTTAACTGATGATCAGTAATGGGTGACTGAGAAATAAAAGTCAGATCAATTGCTGCGACATTAATGGTTGGCACGCGAATCGAATAACCATCAATCCGGTTCTCCATCTTCGGCATTACGCGTTTTAAAGCACCCAAAGCTGAAGATGTGGTTGGAATAATATTTTGCCCGGAAGCACGGGCACGTCTTAAATCACGATGGGCATGATCCAGTACTGACTGATCCGCAGTCACCGCATGAATTTCAGTCATCAGTGCAGTCTCAATCCCAAAGGCATCATCAATGATTTTGACTAGCGGTACCAATGCCTGCGTAGTACAAGACACGCTAGAAATAATCTGGTCACTTTCTTTGACATCACGATGGTTGACGCCATAGACAATTGCAGCATCCACCGTATCAAACGGTGCAGCGCCGATAATCACCCGTTTTGCCCCGGCAGTAATATGCTGAGTCGCAGCCTCACGCGAACGGAATAAGCCGGTACATTCCAATACCACATCAATATTCAGTTCATGCCATGGCATTTCCACCGGATTCGCCTGTCTTAACACCTGAACTTTCTGATAAGCATCGCGATAAGTGACATGCAGGTAGGCATACTCATCTTCATAAGTCAGATCGACCTGCCCGGGGAAACGGCCATGAGTAGAATCATATTTAAATAGATGCAATAAGGTTTCAACGTCGGCAACGTCATTAATGGCAACGATGTCAAAATTAAAATCTTTCGGATTTTCAAACCATGCACGTAACACATTGCGTCCGATTCGTCCAAAACCATTAATTGCGATACGTTGCATCGACGTTCCCTACTGCGGCATAAAACTTTATGCGCCTATATTAATGGAATTATCCAGCTGACTGATAACTATTCAGCTAAATCCACTAAAAATTACACAGAATGTCCAATATTTCATCGAAAAATTCATGCTTTAATGAAGGCAATGCGAAGTTTCTGTTACCGAGATTTGAAATAAATTGCTGTAATGACAATAGCTTTTGATTTTACAGGGCATTTTTCTGATTTTTCCAATATTCATTCCTTATAGTTTTATGATCTATAAATATGAAAATCATTGGTTGAACAGGCATTTTCCGTTATAATTTGGCGTTTTTAAATATTTAAGCCCCGCATTGCAGCAAAGAACCAACCTTCTTGTCAGACTGTGATGTTTTTAGCCAAATCGGAAATTATGGAGTGACTTGGTTGTGAGTACTCGTTTTATGACATCAGCTGAAATTCGCGAAGCTTTTTTAAGCTACTTTGAATCGCAAGGGCATACACGTGTCGCGTCGAGTTCTCTGGTTCCTGCCAACGACCCAACATTATTGTTTACCAATGCTGGTATGAACCAGTTTAAAGACTGCTTCCTGGGTCTGGAAAAACGTGACTACGTTCGTGCAACATCTTCACAAAAATGTGTACGTGCAGGTGGTAAACACAACGACTTAGATAACGTTGGCTACACAGCTCGTCACCACACATTCTTTGAAATGCTGGGTAACTTCTCGTTTGGTGATTATTTCAAACGTGATGCGATTAAATTTGCTTGGGAATTCCTGACCGGCGACAAATGGCTGGCACTGCCTAAAGACAAATTGTACGTAACTGTGTATCACACTGATGACGAAGCGTTTGACATCTGGAATAAAGAAGTTGGTCTAGATGCCAGCCGTATTATCCGCATTGGTGATAACAAAGGCGAAAAATACGCATCAGACAATTTCTGGGCAATGGGCGATACAGGTCCTTGTGGTCCATGTTCTGAAATCTTCTATGACCATGGTGATCACATCTGGGGTGGCCTGCCTGGTACGCCTGAAGAAGATGGCGACCGTTTCATCGAAATCTGGAACAACGTATTCATGCAGTTCAACCGTACTGCGGATGGCGTCCTGCACCCTCTTCCAGCGCCTTCTGTAGATACAGGTATGGGCTTAGAGCGTATTTCGGCTGTTCTTCAGCACGTGAACTCAAACTACGAAATCGACCTGTTCCAAAACTTGCTGAAGGCTGCTGCTGAAATCATTGGTTTAGATACTTCTGAACTTGAAGCGAAAGCACAAGCTGAAAACAAACCGGTTGAATACCCTGCTTCTCTTAAAGTGGTTGCTGACCATGCACGTTCATGCTGCTTCCTGATTGCAGATGGCGTGAACCCTTCTAACGAAGGCCGTGGTTATGTACTGCGTCGTATCATTCGTCGTGCAGTTCGTCACGGTAACAAACTGGGTGCGACTGGTTCATTCTTCCACAAAATGCTTCAGCCTTTAATTGATGTGATGGGCGCAGCTTATCCTGAACTTGAAGCAAACAAAGCACGTATCGAAGCCGCTTTGCTGAAAGAAGAAGAACAGTTTGCTAAAACACTTGAGCAAGGTCTGAAATTGCTTGAAGGCGAACTGGCAAATCTGAAAGGCTCTGTGATTCCGGGTGAAATCGTATTCAAACTTTATGACACTTATGGCTTCCCAACTGACCTTACAGCAGATATCGCACGTGAACGTAACTTAACAATTGATGAAGCTGGTTTCGAGAAAGAAATGGCTGCACAACGTCAACGCGCACGTGATGCAGGTAAATTCGCAATCGACTATAACAGCGTTGTTAAAGTTGAAGGCGAAACTCAGTTTGAAGGTTATGACGCAACAGCAGGTCAAGGTCAAATCATCGCAATCTATAAAGATGGCGAACAGGTTGACGAAGTGGTTGAAGGCGACGAAGCATTAATCGTTCTTAACCAGACTCCTTTCTATGCAGAAAGTGGTGGTCAAATCGGTGATACAGGTATCTTCAAAAACGATACTGGTATTTTCGAAGTTCAGGATACCAAGAAATCTGGTGGTGCATTCGTTCACCAAGGTATCGTGACTATGGGTAATCTAAAAGTTACTCAAAACGTTGAAGCAACGGTTAAAGCCGAGATTCGTGCTGCAACTGCTCGTAACCACTCTGCAACTCACTTGCTGCACGCTGCCCTACGTCAAATCCTGGGTTCACACGTACAGCAAAAAGGTTCATTGGTTGCTTCTGACGTATTACGTTTCGACTTTGCCAACGATCAGCCTGTGACTTTCGAACAGTTGCAAGAAATTGAACGTCTGGTAAATGCTGAAGTGATTGCCAATACGCCTGTTACGACTGAACTGCTCGACATCGAATCTGCAAAAGCCAAAGGTGCGATGATGCTGTTCGGTGAGAAATACGGTGAAGAAGTTCGCGTATTGTCTATGGGTTCAGTGATTGACGAAAAAAACTTCTCAATCGAGCTGTGTGGCGGTATTCACGTGAAACGTACGGGTGACATCGGTCTGTTTAAAATCACGTCTGAAGGTGGTGTCGCAGCAGGTGTACGTCGTATTGAAGCCGTAACGGGTACTAAAGCGGTTGAAGCCGTACAGAAAGTCGATCGTGATGTTCAATATATCAATGGTTTGTTAAAAGCACAGAACCATCAAACAGTCGAAAAAGTTGAAGCTGTGGTGGACACTGCGCATCAATTGCAAAAACAGATTGAACAGCTGAATCAAAAATTGGCAAGCCTACAAGCCGGTGAACTTTTAAGCCAGGTTCAAGAGCTTGCTGGTCGTAAAACATTAATCACGACTGTTCAGGGTATGGATGCGAAAGCACTACGTAACCTGCACGATGGTGTGAAATCAAAATTAGAAAATGCAGTCATTGTTCTTGCAGGTGTAGAGGGTGACAAGGTTAGCTTGATTGCATCTGTAGCTAAAGACTTTACTGCTTCTATTAAAGCGGGTGACATCATCAAACACTTGGCAACTGAGCTAGGTGGTAAAGGTGGTGGTAAACCTGACTTGGCACAAGGTGGCGCGCCACTTAACGAGAAGTTTGCTCCAGTGATGGCTGATTTAGCAGCTTGGCTTGAAGCAAAATAAAAACTTCATTTTGTGTAACTGACCCTGATCGGAAAATCAGGGTCATGGTTTATATGGAACAACTATGGCATTAATCGTTCAAAAATATGGCGGTACCTCAATGGGTACTCCCGAGCGCATTCTCAATGTTGCTCGTCGTGTGAAGCGCTGGCATGACCATGGCCACAAGATGGTTGTAGTGGTATCTGCTATGAGTGGTGAAACCAACCGCTTGCTTGCTCTCGCGAAAGCCATTACCGAAACCCCTGACCCACGTGAACTTGACCAAATGGTTTCTACGGGTGAACAGGTAACGATTTCCATGTTAGCTATGGCGCTGAATTCAATTGGCGTTGAAGCTAAATCTTTAACTGGTCGCCAGGTTGGTATTAAAACTGACAGCGCATTCACCAAAGCACGTATCGAATCTATTGATACCGATGTATTGACTGAAAACCTGGATGCAGGCCGCGTAATCGTGGTTGCCGGTTTCCAGGGCTTTGATGCTGATGGCAATACCACAACTTTAGGTCGTGGTGGTTCTGATACTTCAGGTGTTGCACTTGCTGCAGCGCTAAAAGCGGATGAATGTCAGATTTACACAGACGTTGATGGCGTATATACGACTGACCCTCGTGTTGCTCCTAAAGCGAAAAAAGTAGACCGTATCTCTTTCGAAGAAATGCTGGAAATGGCATCTTTAGGTTCTAAAGTTCTTCAAATTCGCTCTGTAGAATTTGCAGGCAAGTACCAAGTGCCTTTACGTGTACTCTCAAGCTTCGATAATGACAATGATGGCGCATTTGACGAAGACTTCAAAAACAACGTCGGAACTCTTATTACTACTGAACTGGAAGACAACATGGAACAGCCAATTATCTCTGGTATCGCGTTCAACCGCGACGAAGCTAAACTGACTATTCTGGGTGTTCCAGATGAGCCAGGTATTGCATCTAAAATTCTTAAACCAATTGGTGATGCCAATATCGAAGTGGATATGATTATCCAGAACGTTGAAGAAGATGGTACAACTGATTTCACGTTTACTGTAAACCGCGGTGAACTCGCTAAAGCTAAAAAAATCCTTGAAGAAACCGCTCAAGCGATTGGCGCACGTGAAGTTGCAACTCGTGATGACATCGTAAAAGTTTCGATCGTAGGTGTAGGTATGCGTTCTCACGCTGGTGTAGCGAGCAAAATGTTCACTGCTCTTGCTGATGAAGGCATCAACATCCTGATGATCTCTACTTCTGAAATCAAGATTTCAGTAATTATCGAAGAGAATTACCTTGAGCTTGCAGTTCGCTCACTTCACACTGCATTCGGTTTAGACCGTGAACATGGTGAATCTAGCGCACGCGCTTAAGAGAACTACAAAATACCGTCATTGTCTGACAGTATTTCATTAAATCTCTACAAAAATGCAGGGCCACTATAGTTTTTTTTATAGTGGCTCTGTTATATTAAGCCTAAGGATTTTCAACAGTCTGGATAGTTAACTTCTTCATTTCATGGATAGGACTTTCTATTCAAACTTTAATTATATAATTTTAGGTTGTGTTTTTTTATTACATTCAATAGATTGCAGGTTTTGCATTTTGCAAGGAGAGAAACATGCTGATTTTGACTCGACGCGTCGGGGAAACTTTAATGATCGGAGACCAAGTCAGCGTGACTGTACTTGGCGTAAAAGGCAACCAGGTTCGTATTGGGGTAAATGCTCCGAAAGAAGTCTCTGTACACCGTGAAGAGATTTACCAGCGTATCCAGCATGAACGTGCAATGCATGAACATCTTCAGCATATTGACCAGGATTATCAACCTTCTTCTTATGAAGATGATAACCAGACACAAAATAACTTTAACCGTTAATTTTGTATGAACATGAAAGCGGCTTTTAAGCCGCTTTTAATTTGTCTAATTTTCAACTGTATAGCAAAATAATCAGACTTTATCCCGCCTGTTGCTGATCAAGTAACGCTGCCAGCACTTTTTTCACTGGTCCAAAACTACGACGGTGCTCATCAATCACCCCATGTAAGGCAATCGCTTCAAAATGCGCTTTGGTCGGATAACCCTTATGCTTGGCAAAGCCAAATTGTGGATACTTCTGATCCATCTCTACCATCTGGCGATCACGGGTCACTTTTGCCAGAATACTGGCTGCCGAGATTTCAGGATGCAGAGCATCCCCACCTACAACCGCATCACAGCTCATCGCAAGACCCTGAGGAATCTTGTTGCCATCGACCAGTACATGTTCCGGCTGAATGCTTAATGCTTCCACAGCGCGGCGCATTGCCAGCAAAGAGGCCTGCAAAATATTATGCTCGTCGATTTCTGCCGCAGAGGCTTCAGCGATGGCCCAAGCCAGTGCTTTTTCCTGAATCTCAATAAAAAGTTTTTCGCGCTTCTTCTCGCTTAGCTTTTTGGAATCATTTAAGCCCTCAATCGGGTTATTCGAATCCAATATCACAGCCGCAGCGACCACCGATCCTACTAATGGCCCACGCCCTGCTTCATCTACACCAGCAATATTCATTTTATTTCCCATAAAAAATAGGCTGAACCAGTCAGCCTATTCAAATTTGATTTTGACTTAGTTTACCGCTTCAGCCACGCAAGCGTTAATAGTATTTGCAACGACATTGCCTACAATAGTTGCACGTGCTGCTGGGTCAATTGCTGCAGTCGCCAAATCTACCGCAGTCACGTTTTGTGGTGCTTTTTCACTCACGCAACCACAAATTTCAGACTGGATATTCTGTTTTTGTGTTTCTGTCATTAAACGTGTTGCAGTTTGCCAAGCCGGAATATTATTCAGTTCAGTGACACATTTTGCATTGATGGCAATTTTAATGGCTGCAGAACCGAGCTGCTGACCTGTACTTGCTTGAGTGGTTGTACCCGTACCTTGTGGTGCTACGCAGGCAGAAAGAACAAGTGCTAATGGAGCAACAACAGCCAATAATTTTTTCACGGATTTTATCCTTTTTTCAGCTTTTAAAATATGCGGCTATTGTGCCGAAGTTTATCGCAATAAGAAATCTAAAAATGCGCCATGATGTCTAATCTGCGCACAGCCAGATTCACAGTTATCATAGAAAGAAGACTCACTACTAATCTAAAGATAAAGTCTGGATAATCCAGCACCCAAAAATCCTTAATTGATAAACTCGCCCATACAGCCTTTTAAGCTATTGGCAATTGCTTTACGGGTCAGCTCTTTTTTAGTTTCTTCATCAACGGTTGCTTTTAACAGGGTTTTAGCCGGAACACCTTCCAAGGCATGCTCACCTACACAGCCACATACTTTTTGCTGTAAATGCTGTTTATTGGCTTCAGCCATGAAATAAGTACCCATTTTCCAGACTTTGGAATCTTTCAGCTCTTGGCCACACTGATATTCAATCAGAGGTTTCAGGGCTTTCTGAGTCATTGAGGTATCTGCACAAGCAGGATTGATTAAGCTAACAGCCAGAACAGGCCACAGGAATTTTAATTTCATCTTCGGTTCACAGATCAGATTAAATAAAAAGGCAGAGCGAACTCCACCCTCTTTGGGCTAACAAATTTACTGGAATGATATTTTAAACGAGTGCCTGAATCAGGCTGATCCATTTCTGTTTTTCAGCATCAGAAATAAATGAAGCTTCAAAAGAATTGATCGCCAGCTGTTTTAGCTCATCATTGCTTAGGTCCAAAGCTTCAGCAATGGCAATGAAATTGTCATTCATATAACCACCGAAATACGATGGATCATCTGAATTCACTGTGACATGCACGCCGTGCTGCAACAGGCGACGGATATTATGTTGCTGCATATCATCTACC
Source organism: Acinetobacter sp. YH16031 (assembly GCF_013417335.1). Lineage (NCBI taxonomy): Bacteria > Pseudomonadati > Pseudomonadota > Gammaproteobacteria > Moraxellales > Moraxellaceae > Acinetobacter > Acinetobacter sp. YH16031. Next base: position 11,521 of record NZ_VPED01000031.1, on the reverse strand, counting down.
ACACACAGTTTCAGGTTTGAAAGTGGACATACTGTAAGCGGCATCTTCTCTGCAATCAAACGCTGCATCAATTCTGGATCTTCCTCAGAACGTACCCCATGATCAATACGGTTTACTTTTAATAAATCCAAAGCTTCCCAGACATATTCTGCCGGACCTTCTTCACCCGCATGTGCAACCACCAGAAAACCGGCTTCACGCGCTTTGGCAAAGACACGTTCAAACTTAGACGGTGGATGCCCGACTTCACTTGAATCCAGCCCTACTCCAATGATTTGATCTTTATAAGACAGCGCTTGCTCTAATGTCTCAAATGCTGCCTCTTCACTTAAATGACGTAAGAAGCACATAATCAGATGTGAAGTAATGCCTAATTTAGCTTTCGCATCATCGCAGGCTTTCTGCAAGCCATTAATCACGGTTTCAAAGGCAATGCCACGATCAGTATGCGTTTGCGGATCAAAGAACATTTCAGTATGCACGACATTATCATCCGCACATTTTTCAAAATATGCCCAAGCCAGATCATAAAAGTCCTGTTCATGAATCAGAACATTGGCACCCGCGTAGTAGATATCCAAGAAAGATTGCAGATTATGGAAATTATAAGCCTGCTTCACTTCCTCAACTGATTTATAAGGAATGCTAATTTCATTACGCTGTGCAATCGCAAACATTAACTCAGGTTCAAAGGTACCTTCGATATGCACATGCAGCTCAGCCTTTGGCAAGGCCTGAATCAATTCAAGACGGTTCATCGCTACTCCTGATTAAACCTGAGAAAAATAAAAAAGGGTGCAAACTGAGTTTACACCCTTTTGATATTCGACAAAAATTAGCCGCCAAACATCCAGAACTTCAATGCCCATAGTACTGCGATGATCCATACCATGTATGGAACAGTTTTCGCTTTACCTGTCAACAGTTTAATCAGCGCATAGCTGATAAAACCCATTGCGATCCCATCTGCAATTGAATACGTAAATGGCATGAATACAATGGTCAGGAACGCCGGAACCGCTTCAGTAATATCATCCCATTCAATATGAACAATACCCTGAATCATCAATACACCGACAAATAGCAATGCTGGTGCAGTTGCAAAGCCTGGTACAGATTGAGCCAATGGAGCCAAGAATAAGCAGGCAATGAACAGCAAGCCCACCACAACTGCAGTTAGTCCGGTACGACCACCTGCTGCAACGCCTGCTGATGATTCAATATAAGGTGTAGTTGAAGAAGTACCTAAAGCGGCACCTGCAACAATCGCAGAAGAATCGGCAAATAATGCTTTTTTCAGACGCGGCAATTTACCATCTTTCAGCAGACCCGCACGATGTGAAACACCTACCAGTGTACCGGTTGAGTCAAACAGATCGACCAGGAAGAATACGAAGATCACACCGATTAGACTGGCTGTAAACAGACCTTGAAAGTCCATTTGCAGGAAGGTTGGTGCGAGTGAAGGAATTTGACCCACTACGCCCTGAAACTGGTTATAACCTAAAGCAGTAGAAATGGCAGTGATTACCAGAATACTGATAATAATCGCACCACGTACTTTGAAGTGATGCATTACCACCACTAACAGGAAACCAAGTAGCGCAAGCATAACTGTAGGCTGTTTCAAATCACCCAGACCCACCAAGGTCGCTTGATTATCAACAATAATGCCAGCATTTTTCAGTGCAACTAAGGCCAGGAACAGGCCAATACCACCGCCAATCGCCAGTTTGAGTGACATTGGAATGGCATTGACAATCGCCTCACGTATTTTGAACATACTGATGGCAATGAAGACCAGACCAGATACAAATACTGCACCTAATGCAGTTTGCCAAGGCACACCCATTCCCAGACAGACTGAGTAAGTAAAGAAGGCATTCAGCCCCATACCCGGTGCAAGTGCAATTGGATAATTGGCAATAAGCCCCATTACCAGACAGCCAATTGCGGCTGCAAGACAGGTGGCTACAAAGACAGCCCCATGATCCATCCCGGTTTCGGATAAAATCATCGGATTAACAATAATGATGTAACACATTGTCAGGAACGTGGTTACACCTGCCAGAACTTCTGTACGGAAACTGGTTTTGTTTTCACTCAGTTTGAACAGACGTTCCAGCATATTTTCTGAAGATGGATTAGGAGTCGTCATGACCTAGCCCCTATTGAGTAAACTTTATGCTTTAAGCATGCCGCCGGATTCAGGAAATTTTATAGAAAACTTCATGAATTTTAAGGATCTGTTAGCAACGAATATGCCAGCTTCGCCATTTAGCGGGTCAAAATGTTTCAATAGCGAACAGTAAGAAAACTGCGCTAGAAAAACTCAAAAAACAATCTAAACAAAAAAGCTGCATAACCCCTATGCAGCTTTTTTCATCATTAGAATCAAATACTTAATTTAAGTAAATTTGATCTAACTTTATCTTTTGCAAATTATAACACATTGATTTCTGATTGCTTCTTAGAATTTATATTTTATTAAAAATTAATATAATCTAGTTCTACTATTATTAAATTTTCTTTTATTTATTATAATTTTATTTTTATCTTTGTACCTGATTTCCTAATCAAAGAGCTTAGTGCAAATCTATTAAGGTCGGGGCCGATTTGCATTCAGCAATTTAGTTGAATGTTGTACTTCTTTCAGAATCTGATGAAGCTCTTCATGTTTTTTTGTTTCGGCCTGTTGGTGAACACAATAACCGAGTAAACCCACCATCAGCACAAAAATAGGAATTGTATAAATTTTCATTTTTGTAGTTGAGTTATGTAACAGCATTGAAGTTATGCTAACAAAATAACAATAAAATTGTGACATAGTTTACAAATAATCCGATAAAATGCAGTTTTTTCAAATATTTAGGGTCTTTTCATTCTTCGTTTTTTATACTTCTTATTCAATTAATCATAATTTTTTAAGTCATAATTTTTTTATTTTTTAGTCACTTTTTGAATATTAAAAGAAATTAATTAGTTGATTCTATTTTTTATTTCATTAAAAATTTATATTTACTATATAAATTTATCGAGTGAAAAATATCTTTTAAAGCTCACTATAGCTTGCATTATTTTATTTAGCTTTTCTTTTAAAAAAATTCTTCATTTCCTGTTAAAAATTCTTCTAAATAAATGATATTTTGAAAGTTCCTTCCCTATTCTTTAATTTTTATTCAATTCAACCCAATATTACTAAACTTAAATCCACCCAAGAATTTTAAGAAAATTTCTTCATTCAGTCTTGGGTGAATCTTTTATCTTAAGCAGCCAGCTGCTCATCACGTTTAAATACCAACTCACCTTTTAATGAACTTTCAGCATCAAAATAATACCCATCGGTATTAAAGGCTTTTAAATCTTCAGTTCGTTTGATCTTGTTTTCAATGATAAAGCGCGCCATTAAACCACGAGCTTTCTTGGCATAGAAGCTGATGACTTTATATTTGCCATTTTTCTGATCTAAAAATACCGGCTTGATGATTTCAGCCTGAATTTTGCTTTCTTTCACTGCCTTGTAATATTCATCAGAGGCAATATTGACCAGAATTTCAGACTCTGCTGCTGCCAGATCATGATTGATCAGGTCAGTGATGGTATGTCCCCAGAACTCATAGAGATGAGCACCACGTGGGTTAGTCAATTTGGTTCCCATCTCCAGACGGTAAGGCATCATCAGATCCAGCGGACGCAATAAGCCATATAGGCCGGATAACATACGCAGATGGTTCTGTGCGTAATGAATCTGATCCTGCTTTAACTGGTAAGCATCCAGACCGGTATAAACGTCCCCTTTAAAGGCAAAGATTGCCTGACGAGCATTGGAAAAATCAAAATCTGGCTGCCAGTCTCTAAAGCGTTCCGCATTCAGATTGGCAATTTTTTCACTGACGCTCATTAAGCTGGCAATTTCAGTTGCTGATAACTTGCGGGCAACTTCTATCAATTCCTGGGAATGTTCCAGCAATCTTGCCTGAGTAAATTGATCGGTAGGTAAAGGTGTTTCGTAATCTAAAGTCTTGGCTGGTGAAATTAAAGCAAGCATAGCAACCTGGTTAAAAAATGATTAATCAAACTATATCAGTAGACTTATTTTAATTCCAATTCATGTTTTTATTTATCATAATCGTTAAAATAGAAAATTCTCCTGCAATTTATCGGTTTTCTATGTCCGAACCAATCTTCCTCCAAGGCCCTGCTGGCCAACTTGAGGTTTTTGTGGATTATCCTCAGGGTGAAGTGAAAGGATTCGCGATTGTTTGTCATCCCCATCCATTACAAGGTGGCACACCACAACATAAGGTTCCAGTGTTACTGGCACAAATGTTTTTAGAGCGTGGTTGTGTTGTCTATCGTCCAAGTTTCCGTGGTTCTGGTCAAAGTGCCGGTCTGCATGATGAAGGCTTTGGTGAAACGGATGATATACTTGAAGTCATTAAATATGCGCGTCGCCAGCATATTGGCCTGCCTTTCTTTGCAGGCGGTTTCAGTTTTGGTGCACATGTCATGGCCAAGTGTTACGCCGCCCTGCCCGTTGAACTGCAACCTTCAAAAGTGATTTTGTGTGGCCTACCGACTGCGACCGTAGCTGGCCTACGTCACTATGTTACCCCACCGATCAAAGGTGATATTTTATTTATTCATGGTGAAGCGGATGATGTCACGCTTTTATCCGACATGATTGAATGGGCCAAGCCTCAACGTCATCTGGTCACGATCTTGCCTGGCGCAAATCATTTCTTTACCGGTTATTTAAAACAGCTTCGGATTGCGATGAGCCGTTTCCTCGCATTAAGCTGATCAAAAAAACCTCATCGAATGATGAGGTTTTTTTATTCAGAAATAAAATCTTTAGCATGAATTTCATAAATTACAGCCCGATATTTAGGTTTATCTAGGTGGTTGGTAATTTTTCCACTTACACGTTCTGCAATTTTTCAGCTAGCCCAGTTTTCTTCGGCTACCGGATAGCTCAAAGCTTTGATCCCTAATGTATTGAAAGCATAGGTCACAATGCAACGTACTGCCTCATGTCCATAATGATGACCATGCGCCTTTTCACGAATCCAGATACCCACTTCAGGTATTTCATCATGCAGTCGATGCAAACTGCATAATCCGATAAATTCATGTCTTTCAATATGACGGATCACAAAGATATATTCTTTATGATCAGCCATATTGTTTAGCCAGTTTTGCCAGACTGTTGCAAATATCTGTTCAGATTCCGGTGCATCCCATGCCATAAAACGAGTCAGACTCGGGGTAATCGAGGCATAGGCTTCCGTAGCATCAGATGGCTTAAAATAATCTAAAACAAGACGTTCACTTTGTAGTATGGGCAAAACCCTTTGCATTTGTTGAACTAGTTCTTCCACTCAAACTCACTAAAACTTTCTTGTTCTTTCAATGATGCTTCAACGGCTTGTGCCAACTGATTTAATAAACTTTGTTCTGTAATCCGGTCCAGCCAGTCCTGTTCTTCATCCGGATAAGAAGCAATTTCACAAATCAGGTGCCCTTCCTGATCTCGTGTCTCACAGCTCACTGATAATGGCAACTCGTGTTCATCGACACTTACGGCCACTTGTGCACCACTTTGCGCCAAAGTCTTAAAGCCATATTTACCGAGCTCTTCCGTCAGCAGATGTGCCACATATTCCTGAGTCTGCTGACTGCCCTGTAATTGTTGCTGGCTCTGAGGATTGGCCATAAATTTTAATTTTCGCATTGCTACATCCAAATGGCTTTTTTGTTGTATGGTTTTAGCATAAGCCAATATAAACAAAACAGCCAAGCAAAAGCTTGGCTGTTTCATGTAAATTTTAGAATTATTCTGTCACTTCAATCGCCAGACCAGCTTGAGAAGTCAGTTCAGTGAAGGTTGGGAAACTGGTTGCGACAGTTTCAGTCCCAACAATCTTAATTTCACCTGAGTTACGCAGACCTGCGATTGAGAAGCTCATGGCAATACGATGATCATGATGCGATTCAATTTCACCACCGGTAAAGATTGGTGACCAGTCACCTGCCTTGCCCTTACCTTCAATGATAATGCCATCATCAGTTGGCGTACAATCAATGCCCATGGTTTTCAGACCATCTGCCATCACCTGAATACGATCCGATTCTTTGACACGCAGCTCAGCAGCACCAGTTAGAATCGTTTGGCCTTCTGCACATGCAGCAGCAATGAACAATGCCGGGAATTCATCAATTGCTAGTGGCACTTGGTCTTCCGGCATATGAATGCCTTTTAAGGTACGTGTACCGCGAATACGAATATCTGCAATCGGTTCACCGCCAGCGATGCGTTCATTTTCAACGCTGATGTCGGCTCCCATCTGTTTCAGGATTTCGATGACACCAGTACGGGTTGGGTTAATGCCTACCGCTTCCAAAGTCACGTCAGCATTTTCAGTAATCGCTGCACCGACCATAAAGAAAGCAGCAGAAGAAATATCCGATGGGACTTGAATATTGGTACCCACCAGTTTGCCGCCACCTTGCAGGGAAATACGGTTAGCTTCAGTTTTTACGTCATAACCAAACGCACGCAACATACGTTCAGTATGGTCACGGGTTGGTTCAGGTTCAGTCACTGAAGTTTCGCCCTCAGCCCAAAGACCAGCTAGCAAAATCCCAGACTTCACCTGAGCCGATGCCATTGGCAAGTCGTATTGAATACCTTTCAGGTTTTGATTACCGGTAATCGATACTGGTGGTGTACCACGTTCACCCGTAGTTTGAATCTGTGCACCCATCAAACGTAATGGTTTAGCAATACGCTCCATTGGACGTTTAGACAGTGAAGCATCACCGGTCATCACCGAGTCAAATTTTTGTGCTGACAGCATACCAGACAGCAGACGCATCGAAGTACCTGAGTTACCCATATACAGTGCAGACTTCGGTGCTTTCAGGCCGTGCATACCCACGCCATGAATGGTCACTTCACCATTTTTAGGACCTTCAATGCTTACACCCATATCACGGAACGCCTGTAAAGTTGCAAGGGCATCTTCCCCCTCAAGGAACCCGGTCACATGCGTTGTGCCTTCAGCGATGGCACCAAACATGATGGAACGGTGTGACACAGATTTGTCACCTGGCACGGTAAATTTACCCTGGAACGTCTTGGCACCTGGTTGAATGGTAAATTGTTGTGTCACTTTATTTTTCTCCATGAGAGGTTTCTTGGCGAGCATATGATTGAAGTGCTGGCGAGCCGCCTGCGCATGCCCCAATAAGCCCATTAAGGCTTGTGAATCTTCATCTTCAATCAGCTTGCGGATAATCGCGAGTTGAGCTTCAAAGCCGTCCACGGCATTGAGAATCGCCTTTTTATTGGCAAAAAAGATGTCATGCCACATTTGTGGATCGCTGGCCGCAATACGCGAGAAGTCGCGGAAGCCACCGGCAGCATAACGAAAAATATCCAGATTGTCTTCGCGCTTGGCCAGTTGTTCGACCAGGTTGAAGGCCATCAGATGCGGAAGATGACTGGTATGGGCCAGCACTTCATCATGCTTTTCCACATCCATACAAATCACTTCCGCTTTGGCCACCTGCCATAGTTGAATCAGTTTATCGACCGCCCATGCCGCGCTGCTTGGTAACGGCGTCAAAATCACCTTGTGATTGGCAAATAGATCGACCTTACCTGCATGCACGCCGGTATGTTCGGCACCAGCAATCGGATGCCCCGGAACAAAGCCGACTGGCAGATTTTCACCAAACACAGCTTTGGCTGCTTCTACCACATTACCTTTGGTACTACCCACATCGGTGATAATGGCCTTTTCTGACAGATAAGGCTTGATGGTTTCCAATACCTTTTGCGTTGCACGAACAGGTAGTGCCAGCACCACTAGGTCTGCCCCCTTAACGGCTTCTACAGGATTTGCATAGCCGTCGGAAATCAGACCAAGTGCCTTGGCATCTTCCAAGGTTTTTTGTGAGCGAGTCGATGCCACGATGTCATTGGCTAAATGCTCGGCCTGAATGACACGCGCCAGACTTGAACCAATCAGTCCAAGTCCGATAAAGGCAACTTTTTCAAACAGTGGCTGCGACATAACTTAAGCTTTCGCCTCTAAGCCAAGTACTTTGCCTAATGCAGCAAGGAATTTGGCATTTTCAGCTTCAGTACCAATCGATACACGCAAGTGGTTTGGAATACCCACTGGACGCACGATCACACCTTCTTTCAACAACTTGTTAAATGTTTCTGCTGGATCAGCCTGTACATCCACCAAGATGAAATTCGCGCGTGAAGGTACATAGTTCAGGCCCAAAGCTTTGAAGCCAGCTTCAAGCTGTGCCATACCTGCTTTATTTACTTCACGAGATTTCTCGATGAATGCTTCGTCTTTTAGTGCAGCAACCGCAGCCACCATCGCTAAATGGTTGACGTTGAATGGCTGACGGATACGGTTCAGGTAATCAGTTACTTCAACAGATGCCAAAGCAAAACCAACACGCAGTGCAGCCAAACCATAGCACTTAGACAGCGTACGGCTGACAATCAGGTTTGGATACTGTTTCAGGAATTTTAGGCTATTGAAGTTCTCTGGGAAATATTCCACATAGGCTTCATCTAGCACCACGATCACGTTCGCAGGAACTTTCTGCATGAATGCTTCAAATTCAGCTTCTTCAAACCAGGTCCCTGTCGGGTTATTCGGGTTTGCAATAAAGATCAGCTTGGTGTTGTCTTTTACCGCAGCCGCCATCGCTTCAAGGTCATGTGAGAAACCTTTAGCAGGTACTTCGATCGCTTCAGCGTTAATCGCTTGAGTCACCAGTGCATATACCGCAAACGCATGCTGGCTATAAATCACTGAATCTTTTTCAGAAACAAATGCACGGGCGAATATTTCCAGTAAGTCGTTTGAACCATTACCTAAAGTAATCTGGTTATGATCAAAACCGAATTGTGTCTTGATCTGATCTTTCAGGATAAAGCCACCGCCATCAGGATAACGACCAATTTCCGCCAGTTCCGCAGCCACTGCTTCTTTGACTTTATCTGAACAGCCCAGCGGGTTTTCATTTGAAGCCAGTTTTACGATATCAGTGATGCCCAACTCACGCTCAAGTTCACTGATCGGTTTACCTGGTTGATATGGCTTTAATTTAGAGATGCCTTCATTGGCTGGGACAAACGACATTTTATACTTCCGATTTACAGATGAAACAGTGGTTAGCACCCTCGCACTAACCACGAAAGGCTGCTTTTATAAAACAGCTGCAGGATATGAACCAAGCACGCGGACTTCTTTCACAAACGGACGAATTTCTTCGATCGCAGCTTTAACATTTTCCTGCTCAATATGACCTTCAAGATCGATAAAGAATACATAAGCCCATTTTTCAGGAAGTGCAGGTCGAGTTTCAATACTAGTTAGACTAATGTTGTGTTTGGCAAATGGAGCCAGAATTTCCAGCAATGCACCGGCACGGTCATGCGCAGACACCAATAATGAAGTTTTATCATTGCCGCTTTGTGGCACTTTTTCACGGCCAATCACCAGGAAGCGTGTCGTGTTCTCTGGGTTGTCTTCAATATTGCTGTGCATAATCTCAAGGTTATAAATATTCGCAGCAATTTCAGAAGCGATCGCAGCAGAATGCCATTCATTCTGAATACGGCGTGCCGCTTCAGCATTTGAACTGAGTGCCACACGTTCTACACCTGGATAATGAGCATCCAGCCATTTACGGCATTGAGCCAGAGTCTGCTGGTGTGCGTAGATCTGCTTAATACTGTCTTTACGGGTATTTTCAGAGATCAGGAACTGGTGATGGATGGGTAATTCTACTTCGCCAATCACATTCAGATGCGAAGTCTTGAAACAGTCTAAAGTGTGGTTCACTACCCCTTCAGAGGAGTTTTCAACAGGCACCAGACCATAATGTGCACTGCCCGCTTCTACTTCACGGAACACTTCATCAATGGTGGGTAATGGACGAACCACAGCATCATGACCAAAATGTTTCAACACTGCTGAGTGTGTGTAGGTTCCGACAGGTCCCAAGAATGCAATACTTTGCGGTGCTTCAAGCGCCAAACAAGCTGACATGATCTCGCGGAACAGACGTGCCATCGTCGTATCTGACAATGGTCCTTCATTGCGCTCCATAACATTGCGCAAAACCTGTGCTTCACGTTCCGGACGGTAAAACAGCGGATTTTCTTCAGATGCGAATTTTGCTTTTGCTACAGCCTCAGCCAAACGTGCACGACGGTTAATCAATTGCTGGATTTGTTGATCAACTGAATCGATATCTTCACGAATTTTAGCCAAATCTAAAGAAGCCGTTGTGTTTTGATCGTCGTTGATCATCGTGATGTCGCCCTTCATAAACCTTATCTGTGCAGTATAACAATTAGTGCGCTGCAAATGTTACACAATATAACTTTAGTAGATTAATTCTTAAAAACAGGAAGTTGATTTTAACCGTTCATCGCTTTAGTCATATCTGGTAACATTTCTTTCAGCATTTTCGCATGTTTTACATTATCAAATTGTAAACTTTGCCCGCTCATCTTAACTGATTTTTATCAAGATGAAATATCACTATTTCTTAATCTACATAACGATTTTAAGCATAAGAAAATAAAAATAAAGCCATCTCGATACCTCTAGTTTGACCACTTAAAATCTGAGTGACAGTTCACAATAAAATGCACATAGAAAACTGTTTTTTTAGTCATTTTCCTTTGATTTAATTGGATTTTTTACACTAAATCACCATTTGGTTACAAAGCAGAGACGTTTTTTAAACCTTAAATCGCTAGTCTAATTTAAAACTATATTGGGGGTGCCTATAATGCCAAAAAGAATAGCGGTACTTGTAACGAATAATTTTGAAGATCTTGAATATACTGAGCCTGTTTCAGCCTTACTTGCTGCAGAGCACAGTGTCTGTAATATTGAACTGCATGCCGGAAAAGTCGTACATGGACTACATGGCCAGTCGAGTGTAATCATTGATCGGGGAATTGATCATATCAGTATTGAGGATTTTGATGCCCTACTCATTCCAGGCGGTGAATCACCAGTGTCCCTCGCCAACGATACGCGAGTCTTACATTTCATTCAGGCTTTTAATGAGGCCAAAAAGACCATTTTTAGTCTTTGTGATGCCTCCTTACTCCTGAGTGAAGCCGATGTTTTAAAGAACCGCATCATTACTAGTATCCGTGCGCATGCACCTAGGGTACAACATGCGGGTGCGACGTATTATGATGTTGAACTGGTCAATGACAATAATCAGCTGATTTCATCTCGAGTGCCAAATGATTTGCCAATTTTTATTCATGAATGTCTGGATGTACTAAAATCTTAAAATAATAAAATATCTAGATTTCAAGAATATTCTTTCTATCTTGGATTCTCAAATGAAGTGCAACAGAGATTAAATTATTGGAAGGAAGCAAGATGAGCTAGCATTTTGCTTCCGACCGACCAAAGTCAAAGTTGCATCATGAACTATACTCATCTTACTCAAG